>NZ_CP090953.1:1525000-1750000 GCF_021513175.1 Sphingomonas sp. S2-65
GGCGCGAGCAAGCCAGCCTGCTGCGCGCCGGCCGGCATGAGGAGCATGCCCGCCATTACGGGTGATCTTCAATCCTCCCCCGGAGGGGGAAGGGGACCAGCAAGCTGGTGGAGGGGTAGTCTCCGCAGGCGATATGGCTTGCGGAGACTACCCCTCCGTCACTCTTGCGCGTGCCATCTCCCCCTCCGGGGGAGGACCTGATTACATCCTGAGCGCCGCCTGCGCCGCGGCGAGCCGGGCGATCGGCACGCGATACGGCGACGCGCTGACATAATCGAGCCCGGTCTTCTCGCAGAACGCAATGCTCGCCGGGTCGCCGCCATGCTCGCCGCAGATGCCCAGCTTGATGTCGGGCCGCGTCGCCCGGCCCCGCTCGGCCGCGATCTCGATCAGCTCGCCCACGCCTTCGACGTCCAGGCTGACGAACGGATCCTTGGCGTAGATGCCTTTTTCGACATAGCTGGTGAGGAAGCGCGCCGCATCGTCGCGGCTGACGCCCAGCGTGGTCTGGGTCAAATCGTTGGTACCGAACGAGAAGAACGCGCCGACTTCGGCGATCTCGCCTGCACGCAGCGCAGCGCGCGGCAGCTCGATCATCGTACCGACCAGATAGTCGATCGTCCGGTCCCGCTCGGCGAACACCGCCTGCGCCGCCTGGTCGACCACGATCTTCATCAGCTCCAGCTCGCGCCGCGTCGCGACCAGCGGGATCATCACTTCGGGAATCGGCGCCTTGCCGGACTTCTCCGCGACATCGATCGCCGCCTCGAAGATCGCGCGTGCCTGCATCTCGTAGATTTCGGGGTAGGTCACCCCCAGCCGGCAGCCGCGATGCCCAAGCATCGGGTTGAACTCGTGCAGCTCCGCCGCGCGGCGCTTGAGCACCTCGACATCCACGGAGGCGGCCTGCGCGACCTCGGCGAACTCGGCCTCCTCGTGGGGCAGGAATTCGTGCAGCGGTGGATCGAGCAGCCGGATCGTGACCGGCAGCCCCGCCATCACTTCGAATATCTCGGCAAAGTCGCTGCGCTGTTCGGGCAGCAGCTTGTCCAGCGCGGCGCGGCGGCCCGCCTCGTCCTCGGCCAGGATCATCTGGCGCACCGCGGTGATGCGGCTGCCTTCGAAGAACATGTGCTCGGTACGGCACAGCCCGATGCCCTCCGCACCGAAATCGCGCGCCACTCGGCAATCGAGCGGCGTCTCGGCGTTGGTACGCACCTTGAGCCGGCGCTTGGCGTCGGCCCATTCCATCAGTGTGCCGAAGTCGCCCGACAGCTCGGGCTGGACCGTCGGCACTTCGCCGAACATCACTTCGCCGGTGGAGCCGTCGATGGTGACCGTGTCGCCCTCGCGAACCTCGCGGCCACCGACCCGCAGCATCTTCTCGCGCGCGTTGATCGCCAGCGTGCCCGCACCCGAGACGCAGGGACGCCCCATGCCGCGCGCGACTACCGCGGCGTGGCTGGTCATCCCGCCGCGCGCGGTGAGGATGCCCTTGGCGGCGTGCATGCCGTGAATGTCTTCCGGGCTGGTCTCGACCCGGATCAGGATAACCGACTCACCGGCGGCCGCGCGCTTCTCGGCGGTGTCGCTGTCGAACACCGCGCGGCCCGACGCCGCACCCGGGCTGGCGGGCAGCCCCTTGGTCAGCACGTCGCGCGGCGCGTCGGGATCCAGCGTCGGGTGGAGCAGCTGGTCCAGCGCCGCCGGATCGACGCGCAGGATCGCCTCCTCCTGAGAGATCAGGCCTTCGCTCGCCATGTCGACTGCGATCTTGAGCGCCGCCTTGGCGGTGCGCTTGCCCGAACGGGTCTGGAGCATCCACAGCTTGGTCCGCTCGACCGTGAACTCGATGTCCTGCATGTCGCGGTAATGAGTCTCGAGCGTGTCGAACACGCCGGCGAGCTGGGCATAGACTTCGGGCATCGCCTCTTCCATCGAGGCCGGCTTGGCCCCTGCCCGCTCGCGCGCAGCCCGAGTCAGATATTGCGGGGTGCGGATGCCTGCGACGACGTCCTCGCCCTGCGCGTTGATCAGGAACTCGCCATAATAGGCATGCTCGCCGGTGGCTGGATCGCGCGTGAAGGCGACTCCGGTGGCAGAGGTTTCGCCCATGTTGCCGAACACCATCGCCTGGACGTTCACCGCCGTGCCCCAATTGGCGGGAATGTCGTTCAGCCGGCGATAGACCTTGGCGCGCTCCGACTGCCACGATCCGAACACCGCGCCGACCGCGCCCCAGAGCTGGTCGTGCACATCCTGCGGGAACGGCTTGCCCCACAGCTCCTCGACGATCCCCTTATACTCCGCGATCAGCCCCTGCCAGTCGGTGGCGGACAGCTGGGTATCCAGGTCGAAACCGCGATCCTCCTTGGCGATCTCCAGCGCTTCCTCGAAGCGGCCGTGATCCAGCCCGAGCACCACGTCGGAATACATCTGGATGAAACGGCGATAGCTGTCCCAGGCGAAGCGATCGTCGCCCGAGGTGGCGGCAAGCCCCTGCACCGTCGCGTCGTTGAGCCCCAGGTTGAGCACCGTGTCCATCATCCCGGGCATCGACACCCGCGCGCCCGAGCGGACCGAGACCAGCAGCGGATCGGCGGCGTCGCCGAAGCGCTTGCCGGTGATCCCCTCGATATGCGCGATGCCATCGGCGACTTCGGCCTTCACGCTCTCGGGAAAGGTCTCGCCTTCCTCGTAATAAAGGGTGCACATTTCGGTCGAGATGGTGAAGCCCGGGGGCACCGGCAGGCCGATCGAGGCCATCTCGGCCAGGTTCGCACCCTTGCCGCCCAGAAGGTTCTTGTCGCCCGCGCCGCCGTCGGAAACCCCACCGCCGAAGCGGTACACATATTGAGTCATCAACATCCCTTCATGCCGAGGCGCGCCGCGCGGGCGATCGTTTCGCTATCGCAGCTGCGAACAGGAAGGAAGCGCTGACCGCGTTGTCAGGTTCCAAGTAGAGGAAGATGACTGCGGTGTCAGAGAAGTCCTTGAACAGAAAGGCCTAATTGTCTGATAATTGCTAGCCGTCGATGCGGGCGAAGTCGGCCACCTTGTGCACCGCGTCACGCATCCGCGCGAGCAGCGCCAGCCGGGCCGCGCGCTTGACCGGATCGGCGTCGTTCACCGTCACCTTGTCGAAGAAGGCGTCGATCGGCGCACGCAGGCTCGCGAGCGCGGCCATCGCCTCGGCAAAGTACTCGCGCTGGATCGCGACGGTAGCGATCGGCTCGGCGGCGTCCAGCGCGGCGATGAGGTCGGCTTCCTCGGGCTCGGGCTGATAAGGATGCGCCCAACTCTCCCTCTCCCCTTCAGGGGAGAGGGTCGGGGAGAGGGGCATATTCTCGATCGAACCGGCAGGAGGAGAGTCCCCCTCTCCCCGACCCTCTCCCCGCGAGCGGAGAGAGGGAGAATACCCCTCCTTCTTCAGGATATTCGCCGCACGCTTGTAGCCGGCGAGCAGGTTGACCCCGTCCTCGGTAGTCACGAACGCCTGAAGCGCGTGGACGCGGGCGAGCAGGCGGACGAGGTCGTCCTCACCGCCGAGCGTGAACACCGCGTCGATCAGGTCGTGGCGAACCCCGGCTTCCTTTTGCTGGACCTTGAGGCGGTCGGCGAAGAAGTCGATCGACGGCGCGGGATGCAGTCCCGACGTGCCGACGCCGGCGTAGAAGGGCGCGTCCGCAGGAACCGGCAACGCCAGCACTTCAACGCCACCCGCCATGAGCCGCTTGGTGTCGCCGCGGACTTCGAGGTACATCGGCTCCGCCGGAACCGGGCGTCCCAGCGTGCGCAGACAGGTCTCCAGGTGCAGGTCGACGGCCTTGGTCAGGCACTTGCCCAATTCGCCACGCAGCCCATTGGCGGTGATCAGGCGAATGACGCCAAGTGCCGCGCGCCGCAGCGCGAAGGGATCCTTCGAGCCGGTCGGAGGCTCGTCGATAAGGAAGAAGCCGCGCAGCGTATCCAGCTTGTCCGCCAAGCTGACCGCCACCGTAACCGGCGCGGTAGGGACATCATCGCCCTGCCCGACCGGCTTGTAATGGTCGCGCACCGCCTCGGCGACCTGCGGGTCCTCGCCCTGCGCGGCGGCATAGTATCCGCCCATCAGGCCCTGGAGCTCGGGGAACTCGCCCACCATGCCGGTGACGAGATCCGCCTTGGCGAGACGCGCAGCGCGTTCCGCGAGATCGGCGAGCCTTTCCTTCTCCGCTCCCCTCCCTGCAAGGGAGGGGTTGGGGGTGGGTGCGCGGCCCGCAGGGTCGCGCCCGGCGGCGGCGGCAGGAGCCTCGCTGCGCGCGGCACCCACCCCTGGCCCCTCCCTTGCAGGGAGGGGAATCACGCCCTCTTCCACCAGCCACCGCGCCAGCTTCGCGACGCGCTCGACCTTGTCGGCCACCGTCCCCAGCTTGTCGTGGAAGACGATCTTTGCGAGCTTGGGAGTCAGATCCTCCAGCCGCGTCTTCAGGTCGGTATCGTAGAAGAACTTCGCGTCGCTCAGCCGCGCAGCGAGCACCTTCTGATTGCCCTCGACGATCCGCGCGCCTTCGTCGCTCGCGTCGATATTGGCAGTGCACACGAACGCGTTGGCCAGCTTGCCCGCCGCGTCGGCACAGACGAAGTATTTCTGGTTCACGCGCGCGGTGAGCTGGATCACCTCGGGCGGCACCTGGAGGAAGCTTTCGTCGAAGCGCCCGAGCAGCGGCACCGGCCATTCGGTCAGGCCGGCATTCTCGAACAGCAGCCCCTCGTCCTCGATCAGGGTGAGCCCCGCCTTGCGCGCCGCCATCTTGGCGCCGAGCGCGATGATGTTGCGGCGTTCTGCGCCGTCGACCACGACGTGGCACATACGCAGTTTCTCGACATAATCGTCGGCGCCGCCGATCGTGATCGTGCCCGGATGGTGGAAGCGGTGACCGACGGTGGCGGCGCCGGAGCGCACGCCGGCGACTTCGAACGCGACCACGTCTTCGCCCAGGATGGCGACGATGCCTTGGAGCGGGCGGACCCAGCGCGGGCTCTCGGTCGACTGCGACGCGGCGCCCCAGCGCATCGACTTGGGCCAGGCGAACGCACGGATCACGGCAGGCACCGCCTCGGCGATCACCTCCGCAGTGGCCCGGCCGGGCTTGTTGATGACGGCGTAATAGACGCCGTCGCGCTCGACGAGCTGGTCCTGGCCAAGGCCGGTCTTACGCAGAAAGCCTTCCAGCGCCTGGGGCGGCGCCGAGCTGCGCGGGCCCTTGATCTCCTCGGACACGGCGGCGGTCTGTTCGGGCAAGCCATGCGCGATCAGCGCGAGACGGCGCGGCGTGGCGTAGGTGACGATGCTCGCCGCCTTCAATCCAGCCTTGTCCAGCTCTGCGGCGAACAGCTTCGCGAGGTCTTCGCGGGCACGCTCCTGCATGCGCGCGGGGATTTCTTCGGAGCGAAGCTCGAGGAGGAAGTCGGTCATGCTGTTTGTTCACGCGAAGGCGCGGAGGCGCCAAGGGAAAGGAATAGGTTGTTCGCGCAGAGGCGCAGAGGACGCAGAGAAAGGCCCAGCTGCCCTGTCTCGCGCCAGCGAGACCCTAAAGCTCGTCCGAACGAAGTTTGAAGCCGCTCCGCAACGACAGAGGATGAACCCCTCTGCGTCCTCTGCGCCTCTGCGCAAACCATCTTAGCGCCCTCGCGGCTTCGCGTGCACCAAATCACGCCACCCACTCCGGATATTTCGCCTGCCAATCGGGCGTGTTCTTCTCGATCCAAACCGCGCAAGCGCCTTTCGCCAGGTCGCGCACCCGGCCCATATAGGCCTGCCGCTCCGCGACCGAGATCACCCCGCGCGCCTGGAGCAGGTTAAAGATGTGGCTCGCCTCGATCGCCTGTTCATAGGCCGGGATCGGCAGCTTGGCCTCCAGGCAGTTCTCGCACTCCGCCGCGGCCTTGCGAAACGCGTCGAACAGCGTGTCGGTGTCCGCCACTTCGAAGTTCCACTTCGACATCTGCTTCTCATTTTCGAGAAACACGTCGCCATAGGTCACCCCGGCATCGTTGAACGCCAGGTCGTACACGCTGTCGACATTCTGGATGTACATCGCCAGCCGCTCGAGCCCGTAGGTCAGCTCGCCCGCGACCGGCTTGCAGTCGAACCCGCCCATCTGCTGGAAATAGGTGAACTGGGTGACTTCCATCCCGTCGCACCACACTTCCCAGCCCAGGCCCCAGGCGCCGAGCGTCGGCGACTCCCAGTCGTCCTCGACGAAGCGGATGTCGTGCTTGGTGAAGTCGATCCCGATCGCCGCCAGCGAGCCCAGGTACAGCTCCTGCAGGTCTGGCGGGCTCGGCTTCAGGATCACCTGATACTGGTAATAATGCTGCAGCCGGTTGGGGTTCTCGCCATAGCGGCCGTCGGTCGGGCGGCGGCAGGGCTGGACGAAGGCGGCGTTCCACGGTTCCGGACCGAGCGCGCGCAGCGTTGTCGCGGTGTGGAAGGTGCCTGCGCCCATGCGCATGTCATAGGGCTGGAGGATCAGGCAGCCGCGCGTGCTCCAATAGTCATGGAGCTTGAGGATCATGGCCTGGAAGCTGAGGGGTTCCGACATGGGGCTGCTTTGGCGTGGCGGGTCCGCGTTGACAAGGCGGCAGTGGCTGCTCTCTAGGTCAGCCCCATGTTCCGCGCCCTCCTCCTCGCGTTCGCGCTGCTGCTGGTCGGCGGCTACGGGTCCAAGCACGCTGCCGACGATGCCGATCCCGCTTTGTGGGTGGTGAAGGACGCCGACACCACCATCTACCTGTTCGGCACGGTGCACATGCTCAAGCCCGGGGTCAGCTGGTTCGACGAGGGTGTCCGGAAGGCGTTCGACGAAAGCGGTGAACTGGTGATGGAGCTGGTGATGCCGCCCGAGGCCGAGATGCAGGCGCTGGTAAGCGAGCTGGGGATGACGCCCGACCCCACCCTGCTCCGGCAGCTGCCGCCAGAGGCAGTCGACAAGCTGCACGCCACGCTGGCGAAACTGGGCTACCCCGCCGAGGCGCTCGACCGCGCCGAGCCGTGGCTGGCAGCGACGATGCTGTCGTCGATGCCGCTGCGCGACCTGGGCTATGACGAGAAGGACGGCGCCGAGCAGGTGCTGAGCGCCGCGGCCAAGGCTGCGGGCAAGCGCGTGGTGGGGCTGGAGACCGCGCGCGAGCAGCTGGGCTATTTCGACGCGCTGCCGCTGCCGGCGCAGCGCGCGCTGCTGTTGGACACGCTCCAGGAGCTGCCGAACACCGGCGCCACCGTCGACAAGATGGTCGCGGCCTGGAGCAAGGGCGATGCCGATGGCCTGGGGAAGATCATGAACGAAGACTTGGCGAAGTCGCCCGAGCTGGCCAAGGCGCTGCTGGAGAACCGCAACCGCAACTGGGCGGGGTGGATCACGCGGCGGATGCAGCAGCCGGGCACCGTGTTCCTGGCTGTCGGCGCGGGCCACCTGGCGGGGGCCCAGAGCGTCCAGGCGACGCTGGCGGCCAAGGGGCTTAAGGCAGAGCGGGTTCACTAAAATCCTCCCCGGCACGGGGAGGGGGACCATGCGCAGCATGGTGGAGGGGGGCTGCCGCAATGTCCTCGCTCGCGGAGAGCCCCCTCCACCACGCACTTCGTGCGCGGTCCCCCTCCCCGTGCCGGGGAGGATTGCGGAAGCTCCCCATTTCCGCTACAGGCCGCCGCTTCCGCGCCAGGGTCATCCCTGGAGGCCTGGCCGGATGCACGAAACAACTTAGCGCATAGGAACGACACAATGAGCGACACGCTTACGCTGTCGGCCGAGACGCGCGACCGGGCAGGCAAGGGAGCCTCCCGGGCGCTTCGTCGTGAAGGCCGCGTCCCCGCCGTGATCTACGGCAATAAGGCGGATCCCGTCAGCATCCACCTGAACGAGCGCGAGCTCCAGAAGCTGCTCAACACCGGGCACTTCTTCAACTCGGTCGTGATGGTCAATGGCGAGCGCACGCTGCCCAAGGACGTGGCATTCGACGTCGTGAGCGACCGTCCGCTCCATGTCGACTTCCTGCGCATCTCCGAGCATGCCACCGTCACCGTTCAGGTGCCGATCGTATTCGTTGACGAAGAAGAGGCCCCCGGCCTGAAGCGCGGCGGCGTGCTCAACATCGTCCGTCACGAGCTGGAGCTGGTGGTCGACGCGGCGAGCATCCCCGACCAGATCGAGATTTCGGTCAAGGGCCTGGAAGTCGGCGACTCGCTGCACATCTCCGCCGTCACCCTGCCCCAGGGTGCGACTTCGGCGATCACCGACCGCGACTACACCATCGCGACCGTGGTTGCCCCGTCGGCGCTCAAGTCGAGCGAAGGCGGCGAAGCCGAGACCGAAGCCGCCGGCGCATAAGCCGAGCGAACTTCACGGTTCAAAAGATCGCCTCCGCGCCTTAGGTGCGGGGGCGATTTTCGTTTGAGGACTATGCGCATGCAGCTCTGGGTCGGCCTGGGCAATCCGGGGCCGCAATATGCGATGCACCGGCACAATGTCGGGTTCATGGCGCTCGACGCGATTGCCGAGGTGCACGGTTTCTCCGCGCCCAAGAAGCAGTTCCAGGGATGGAGCCAGGAAGGGCGGATCGGCCCGGAAAAGATCATCCTGCTCAAGCCCGCGACCTTCATGAACGAAAGCGGCCGGGCAGTGCGCGCGGCGATGGACTTCTACAAGCTCACCCCCGCCGAGGTGACGCTGTTCCACGACGAGCTCGACTTGGTGCCGTTCAAGGTGAAGGTGAAGACCGGCGGCGGCACCGCGGGGCATAACGGCCTGCGCTCGACCGACGCGCATATCGGCCCGGACTTCCGCCGCGTCCGGATCGGCATCGGCCATCCCGGGCACAAGGACCGCGTCACCGGCTATGTGCTCGGCAATTACGCCAAGGCCGAGATCGAGCCGCTCACCGACATGCTCGGCGCGATCGCCGGCGAAGCCGAGTGGCTGGCCAAGGGCGACGATGCCCGCTTCATGAGCGAAGTTTCGCTGCGGCTGCAGGACTGAGCGTAACGAAAAAGGGCCCCGGTCTCCCGGAGCCCCTTTCTCTTGAAGCCTGAACGTTCGGCTTACTTCTTGCCGACGATCTCGCCCACCAGCCGCTGCTGGGCGGCACCGACGGTGCCCGAGCCGGCGAAGGTGATGCCGATTTCCTTGCCCTGCGAACCGAAGAAGCCGCCGGCGATCGTGCCGTCCAGCGGGCTGCCCGAGCGGAAGCTGCCGGTGAACTGGTTGTTGCCGACGCCGATCGCACCTTGCGCGGTGAAGGTGCCGTAAGGCGTGGTCGTCGTGCCGTCGGTGGTGGTCAGGGTCATCGTGACGCTGACAAGCCCGGTCGCGAAGTTGACGCTGACCGTCGCGGTGCCGCCGACCCGCGTGATCGCGGTGGTCGCCCCGGTGACGCTGATGAGACGGCCATTGACCCGCGACGTGTACGCCTGGGTGCCGGTGGTCGGCATGTCGGTGAGCACGGTGGGATAGCCGAACACGGTATAGGCAATGCGCTTGGCGCCCGCCGTCGAATCACCGCGCCACCAATTGGCGTAGCTGAGCTGCGTGAACTGCAGCCCGGTGTCGTTGGTGATCACCGGCGCGCCGCCGGTCGTGGCGGGCGGAATGGTGTTGTTCAGGAACTCGAGCTGCGAGAACTTGCCCAGCGTGGTCGCGTCGTTGATCCGGAACACGAATTCCGGCGCGGTCGGCGCCGGGGCGGTGGTGAGGTTCGCCTTCTTGAAGCGCGACTCTTCGGTGTTCTCGCGGATGACATATTCGGCGGTGTCGATCGCGTTGCTGGTCGCGAGGCGCAGGCGGCTCGACAGCATCTCGGTGCCCGCGACGCCCAGCGTCACGGCGCTGGTCGCCGGATCGCCGGTGTAGCTCGTGGTCGCGTTGATCGTCGAGAACTCGGTCGCGGCGGCAAGCGGGAACGCAGTGTAGGTCGGCGACGCGGTCGGCGTCGGGGTCGGGCTGGTGGTCGGGGTCGGCGTCGGCGATGCGTCGTCATCGTCGTTGCCACCGCTGCAGCCGGCCAGCGCCAGCGTCGCCATCGCGGCGCTCATGATCATGTGACGGCGAATCATTCCGTGCTCCTCTGAACTCAACTGTGCCGACAAGGGCTCGGCGCCCCTGTACCCCAACTGAACGGGGGCCCGTCAAGCGACGAACGGGAACCTTAGAGTTACGGCTGAAACCGCACCAGGCTGCCCTGCGCGCTCACGCGGCGCTCGGCTTGGCAGCGCGGGCTGGAAGGCAGCTGGATCCGCTCGGCAGTACGGGCAAGCCCCCGAAGCAGGCCGCTCTCGGCCCGCGAAAGAGGACGCACGGACATGAGGCCCAGCCGCTCGCGCAGCGGCGGCGGCACCAGATCCAC
Organism: Sphingomonas sp. S2-65; assembly: GCF_021513175.1. Lineage (NCBI taxonomy): Bacteria > Pseudomonadati > Pseudomonadota > Alphaproteobacteria > Sphingomonadales > Sphingomonadaceae > Sphingomonas > Sphingomonas sp. S2-65. The sequence continues at coordinate 1,535,381 of NZ_CP090953.1, forward strand.
CGCGGCGCGGATGCCGAGCCGCTGGAGCGGGCGCAGCGGCCGCGGCATCAGCGGCGCATCGCGCAGCACCGACAGGAACTCGCCCAGGACCGGCGACGGGCCGAGCTTCGGCGTCATCGCCGCGAACAGCGCGTCGGCCTGCGCGTTTGACTCAGGCGGCGTCCCGACCCCGTACAGCGCCGCGCCCGCTCGGGATTCGGCGAAGTAGCGGTCCCGGTCGTCCGGCGACAGCGGACGGGCATAGCGGCCATAGGCTTCCAGGAACGCCCACGTCGCGGTCACCTGAACCCACAGCAACAGCTCGGGATCGTCGGCGGCATAGGCTATCCCCTCCGGCGTGGTGCCGCGAATACGGCCATGCATGCGGTTCACCCGCGCCGCCTTCGCCTCGAACACGCTGCGCGCGCCATAGACGGTGACCATCGCCGCCATGCCGGTACGGCGCAGCCGCCCGGCCGGATCGCGCTTGAAGCTGCTATGATCCCAGACACCGTGCCGCACCCGCGGCTCGCCCAGCTCCAGCAGCACCGCGGCGATGCCACCGATATAGAGCGTCACCGGATTGGCGTAGACATCCCACGATACCGAACCCGCCGGCACGATCGCCTGCTCGCCCGCGGGGCGCGTGAAATCCACGCCTTCGGGCGCGAGAACCTTCGCGGCGAGGCGGTCGAGAAGGCTGCGGATCATCGCAGATGAACGTCCCCGCCCGGCGCTTGGCTCCCCCATCCGCCGGCGCGGCTGGAAACCTGCGCGCTTTGAGCCTATCGAGCGCCCCAACCAGCCGGCATTTTCCGGCGCATCAAAACAGGATCACGGTTCCCATGGGTTTCCGCTGCGGCATTGTCGGCCTGCCCAACGTCGGCAAGTCCACGCTTTTCAACGCGCTCACCGAAACCGCCGCGGCGCAGGCGGCGAATTATCCGTTCTGCACGATCGAGCCCAATGTCGGCAACGTCGCGGTGCCCGATCCCCGGCTCGACAAGCTGGCCGAGATCGCCGGATCGCAGAAGATCATCGCCACCCAGCTGGGCTTCGTCGACATCGCCGGGCTGGTCCGCGGCGCGAGCAAGGGCGAAGGCTTGGGCAACCAGTTCCTCGGCAATATCCGCGAAGTCGACGCGATCGTCCACGTCCTGCGCTGTTTCGAGAATGACGACATCCAGCATGTCGACAACAAGGTCGATCCGATCGCCGACGCCGAAACGGTCGAGACCGAGCTGATGCTGTCCGATCTGGAAAGCCTGGAGAAGCGCGTCCCCAACCTCGCCAAGAAGGCGACGCAGGGCGACAAGGAAGCCAAGGTCGGCGCCAGCGTGCTCGGCCAGGCGCTGGAACTGCTGCGCGAAGGCAAGCCCGCGCGGCTGACAGTGCCCAGGGACGAAGACGAAGCCCGCGTGTTCGCGCAGGCGCAGCTGCTGACCGGCAAGCCTGTCCTCTACGTGTGCAACGTCAACGAGGAAGACGCCGCCAACGGCAACGAGTTGTCGGCCAAGGTGTTCGCCAAGGCCAAGGCCGAGGGCGCCGAGGCCGTCGTCGTCTCCGCCGCGATCGAGGCCGACATCGCGACGATGCCGGTCGAGGAGCGCGCCGACTTCCTCGCCGAGCTGGGCCTGGAGGAGACCGGCCTCGCCCGCGTCATCACCGCGGGCTACAAGCTGCTCCACCTGCTGACCTTCTTCACCGTCGGCCCCAAGGAAGCGCGCGCCTGGACCGTCCACACCGGCGCCACCGCGCCACAGGCCGCCGGCGAGATCCACACCGATTTCGAGAAGGGCTTCATCCGCGCCGAGACGATCGCCTATGCCGACTTCGTCGCGCTCGGCGGCGAGTCCAAGGCACGCGAAGCCGGCAAGCTGCGCGCCGAGGGCAAGGCCTATGTCGTCCAGGACGGCGACGTGATGCACTTCCTGCACAGCTGAGAAAGCCGGCCGCACGCGCCGTTCAACCGGCGGGTGCGGCGGCATTCAACCGAGCGCACGAAATCCTTTAGAACAACGCCGAACGCGCCCGGCTTTGGGGTCACGGCCCTCTTGGACTAGGCCGTGAGCCCGTAAACGGCCGCTTCCGGCATGAGGGTCGAACGTCCGCAGTTGGGTGGAAAGCGGCCTGTCCGCTACAGGCAGCTATTCGGCAGTACCGGCCGTCTGTCTATCGGAAACGCGATGACAGAAGATCGCCCATCTGCGTACTGAACGGTGGATTTGCGGACGGCGTTTACCCATGGGATTGGATCAAATAACACAGAGGTGCGGCCGCGTCGTATTAGCATAGGTGCAGCGAGGCCAATGAGTGACGCGGGGGCGGAATGGAAGGAGCTGTAGAGAAGCCGAATTGGTGGCAACGGCGCAACTGGTGGAAGATCGGCTTCTTCGTGATGCTCGGGCTGTTCGAGTTCGCGAGGGAGTGGGCGGTAATCGCCAGCTACCCCGAGCCTAAGATCGCGACGAGCGCCTACGTGGGCAGCTATGGCGGGTTTACGACGGCTAAGGGTCGCTGGTTAAGACTGGATGGCGGTGGGTCCATGATGCCCTCGGCAGTCGTCATTGAGTGCTGGGAGGAGCAGAGGGAGTGCCTCGAGGTAACCGCGCACGTCAACGATGGGTACTTAAGTGAGCCGGTCGTGGATCGCTTTGACGCCACGTTCGCGGCGGATGCCGTTAGCTATGAGAACGACAATCCGGACTGCGCCAAGTATGCCGTGAGGATCGACCTTAAACTGAAGAAGGTCATTGCGGTTCGCGACCGGAAGGACAATCCCAAAAACGAGATGTGCAGCAAGCTGGAGCCGCGCATCGAAATGACATTAGGCGATGGCTATCAACGGAACGACAAGCCGTTTGAGGGCCATTTTGTGCCCGTTATAGCAGGACTAGTTGGCGTGTTAAAATCGTTTGATTAGACTTTCGATCAGATTGGCAATCGCTAGACCGGCTGGTCTTAATCGTTGGTGGTGTTATCGGTAGCGGCTTCGCTGGCTTGTTCGTCGGCTGGCTTCTCACGGGCGCGTCTCGCCTCGCGCTGCTGGATACCCGCTATGACCGCCTCATAGGTCACGGGTTCAACGGCGTTCTGTATCCGGCGAAGCCGCTCGCCAACGGTGTAGGGCTGCCCACCAACGATCTTGTAGCTGTCGGCTTGATTTTCAGCTTGAAACGCGAAGTAAGCGTTGGGCCTGATGTCAGCGGCCTTGACCATACCGGCGTCGATGTAACGGGCCGCGTAATCAAACGCCGCGCACCGATCTGCTGCCGTCCAGCTGGGTGTTTTCTCCGCATCGTCGTGGCAATTCTGGCTCCAGGCTCTCGCACCAATGATGCCACCGCGATTTAGCACTTTCGCGAACGCGCCGGCTGCGCCCTCGATGACCTTGAAGTCGATGTTCGTGGGTGCCTGATACGTAAACGCCGTGGTGGCGTTGATAAGGGATGATTGTGAAGTAGTATCGCTGGCCATATTGGCCATCATAATATCCAGGCCGGGTTCGCTCGCACTCGTGGCTTGATCTACGGCCACCATGTTGTCGGTCATCGTGTCCATGCCAGTGACCGCCATGGAATCCGACGCGGATGCGTAGGCGGGCGTAGAAGAGGAGGGACGAGTGGCTTCCCTCAGGCCGACCTTAACAACGCCAATTACTAGCGCGACGGCTGCGATCCCACCCAAACGGGCCAGCCAACTAATTTGGTGCGGAGCGGCGACGACCGTCTGCGGCCGCGCGGGCTCTTCGGAAGGAGAGGGCGGCGGACTTGATGGTGGAGGAGGCGGGGGTGGCGGAGGGGCGGAAGAACGCGCACCCTGGGCGCGTGAAGCGTCATAGGCCGCACGGCGTTGGGAATCACCCAGCACCCCAAACGCCTCGTTGATCGCGGCTGCACGCTGGGTCGCATCGGCGTTCTTGTTAGTGTCGGGATGATACTTGAGCATTAACGCCTTGAACGCCGCTCGGATCACGACTTCGTCGGACATGGGACTCACACCAAGCACCGCGTAGTAATCTGAACTTGATGCCATGAAACCTCCACGCCCGACGTTGGGCGACAATCAGCTGATGACGCTGTAGTCCGCTACCGTACACCAGTCCCGGGCATCGCCGGCCAGAGTGGGCCGCATGCGTGCATCGGACCGCTGGCAGCAAAGCGAGCTACAGCCATTCACTTCGGGGCTCCCAATAGCTGCCGGGAGGAAAGTCTCCAATCTACGCCATTCCGGACGCGTGACCAGCCTCATGGAAGCGGGCGGTCCACTCACATGGACGGGCGCCAGATATCGGGCAGCGAAAAGACACGCGTGAACGGCCGAAAGTGGGCGTTAGCCGACCAACAGGTTGCTCAGGTCAGAAGGCCATTCCTCAGCGACTGATCGGGTCTCCGGCCTTGGTTTCAGCCGCGGGTGTTCAAGCGCGAGTGATGCGGGCTGCGTAACAACCTCGTTTAGCGTAGTGCGCATGGAGATAAGCGATGCGAGGATTGCTGAAGAGCCGCTCGATGATTGGTGTAAGCGCAAGGCCATCGGCGAGATCGGCGTCCAGCATCTCACCCTGCGCATCGAATGCTCGAAGCGAAATGGGCCTGCCGAGGATCGCCTCCGGCAGTTCATCAACCAAGTTGAGGCGGCAACCGGAATTCTCGCCGATGAAGATCGCGTGGCACGCGCGGTACGCCGTTTCCGCCGGCTGATGCTCATAGCTTAGCAGCAGGGCGGTTTCGCCAATATCCAGATCGCGAACCTCTACCCTGTCGGGAAATCCCGGCTTCGCGTCCACAACGAACCGTTTGACGCCGATTGCCAGCAAATCCTCATCTGGTTGGCCGATCAGGTGGCGGAACGGGGCCGGATCGATGCCTTCAACACGAAATGCCATGTGCGTCTCCTTTTTTGCGGAGCCGGCTTATCTCGGCTGGCCATTCCGGGCTTCCCCGACCTTGCGGTAAAACTAAGCAGCCCGCATCCCGTTGCGAGCAGATGCCCTGTGGGCGTACGCCGACCGACCCCTTTATGGTCCACGCCCTAGAGCCGCTCGCCGCGCAACCGGCTCGCCTGCCGGATCCACTCGGCGAGGAGGCTGTCGTCGATCGCGTCTTCCTCGCGGATGTCCAGGTAGCGGACATGCTTCTGCTTCGACGCGCCCGGCGGCACGGGCTTCAGCGAAGCCCCCTGGAAGAAGGTGACCTTCACGTACCGGTCGACGCAGTGATAGGCGAGGAACCAGCCCTCGGCTCCGGCAGCGCCATAAAGCGGAGTGTTCCATTTCACCGCCTTGCGTGCCCCGGGGATTTCTCGCGCCACGGCGGCGTCGATGCTGCGGCCGACGCGCTGCTTCCAGCCCGGCATGGTGGCGATATAGGCCTGCACGGGCGCATCGCCCTCGCCCTTGGCGATCTGCGGGTTTCCACCGGTCAGCAGTTGAGGCTCAGCCATGATTCGGCTCCGCGAAGGGCAAGTGCGCGAGCCTATACCCGGCGGAGCGTCCGCTAGCTTGGATCGAACCGACAGATCCTAGTCGGTCTGCGCCGATACCCGCGTCCATTGCTCGACGATTCCGGCGATACGCGTCGAGAAACCTTCCATCGCCGGCACGATCCCGTTGCCGCGCAGGTCGCGGCGCTTCGGGTCGAGCGCGCACAAGGTTCCAAAGAAGCTGCGGTCGGAAAGGATGATCGGAACCGAGATATAGCTCTTGAAACCGTAGAGCGCCGGCGTGGGATGGGTGCGCCACTCGGTCTCTTCATCGGCATCGTTGATGACCACCAGGGTCGAGCTCTTGCGGATGTCGTCGCAGATGGTGGTGGCAACGTCGAGTTCGTCGCCGGCGCTCATCCCGAATTCGATCTGGTCGAGAACCTGGCAGGCGATCCAGCGGTCTTCCGTCACCCGCGCCACCGCCGCGAAGCCCATGCCCGTCAGAAGGCATACCTCGTCGAGGATGCGCTTCACCGTCTCGTCGTCGGCGAGCAGCATCGCTTCGTCATGCACCCTGTCTGTCATACTCCCTCATCGGGCAGGTGGTGCGGGTTGGCAAGCAAAGCCCATCAGCTGTCGAACGCCGTCAGGATCGGGCATGGGCCCTCTTCACCCTTTCCGCATTCGTGCGCGAGCTTGCGCAATGCGTTGCGGGCCTCGGTCAGTTCGGCGATCCTGGCCTCAAGCGCTTCGATCCGCGCGCGCGCCAGTTCGCGGGCGCGGGGACGGTCGTTGCGGGCGTCGAGATCGAGCAGCTCGGCGATCTGGTTGAGGGTGAACCCGGCAGCCTGGGCCGAGCGGATGAAGCGCAGCCGCCGGATGTCAGGGTCGCCATAACGGCGGACGCCGCCATATCCCCCCGCCCGCTCCGGTTCGGCGAGCAGGCCGCGGCGCTGATAATAGCGAACGGTTTCCACCCCTACGCCGCCGGCCTGGGCGAGCTTTCCGATCGTCATCATCGCGTGCTTGACTCCGTACCATGGTACGGGCGGTATATGCGCGCGCATGGCGGGCAATGCAAAAGGCGCGGCTCTTCTACCGCATGGTCATGCCTCCCCACGCCTGTCCCTTCTGGGGGCGGCAGTCGACATGGCTGCTGGACCGGCAGCGTCGTCTCGCTGACGGGGAACCTGTTCATGATGCTTGGGGATTGCGGGTGATCGCACGTCCGATGAGGGAAATTTGATGCGGCGCGGATGGAGAGTGCTGGCGCTGCTGACGCCGCTGGCAGTCGCTCCACTGCCAGCCTGGGCGCAGGATCATGCCGGGCATGCGCAACCGCCCGCCGAGGCGGAGCACGCCGAGCACCAGGATCACGGCGCGATGCCGGAAATGGATCATGGATCGATGAACCATGCCGCGATGAACCATGCCGCCACGGACGACGGCGACATCATGGTGGCCGACGAAGTCGCTCCGTGGGTCACCCCGGGCACCGGCACGTCGCTGCTGCCGGGCGCCGAGGGCGGCATGCGCGGCGTCCATCTCACCCATGGCGGCGACTGGATGGTGATGGCGCATGGCGACGTGATGCTCGCTTATACCGATCAGGGCGGCCCGCGCGGCGACGACGCCGTCTATTCCGGATCGATGGCGATGCTGATGGCGCAGCGCGAATGGGGCAATGGCACGCGGCTGCGTTTCAACGGGATGTGGAGCCTCGACCCGGTCAACGGCGCGCGCGGCTATCCCAATCTGCTCGCCACCGGCGAGACCGCCAATGACCGGCCGCTGGTCGACCGCCAGCACCCCCACGATTTCTGGATGGAGCTGTCCGCGCGCGTGGACGTGCCGCTGGGCGGCGGAGTCACCGGCTTCGTCTATGGCGGGCCGGTGGCGGAGCCGGCAATGGGCCCGTCGGCCTTCGTGCATCGCCGCTCGGCGCGCTACCTGCCGCTCTCGCCGATCAGCCACCACTGGTTCGACAGCACCCATGTCACCTTCGGCGTGGTCACCGCCGGGCTGGCGATGCGCGGGGTCCAGCTGGAAGCCTCCGCCTTCAAGGGGCGCGAGCCCGACGAGGAGCGCTGGGGCTTCGACACCCCCAGGCTCGACAGCTGGAGCGTGCGGGCAAGCTTCACCCCTTCCCCCAATTGGGCGCTTCAGCTGAGCCATGGCCGGCTCGAGCAGCCCGAAGCGTCCCATGCCGGCCAGGATGAGCGCCGCACCACCGCCAGCGCGCATTATGCCAAGGGCGGCTTCTCGGCGATGGCGGCGTTCGCGGCCAAGGACCGTATCGGCGGCCCGGTGCTGACCGCCTGGCTGGGCGAGGCGAACTGGAATCTGGGACGCCACCACAGCGTGTTCGGGCGCGTCGAGAATATCGGCAATGACGAGTTCTTCCCCGACCATGACGATCCGCTGCACGACACCGAATTCCGCGTGACGCGGTTCGAGGGCGGCTATGCCTATCGCATCCCGATCGGCCGGGCCGAGCTGGCGCTGGGCGGATCGCTCGCCGCTTACGCCAAGCCGGCGGCGCTGGACGCGGCCTATGGCGACGCGCCGCTCAGCTACACCCTGTTCGCCCGGTTCGCGGTCGGCCAGTAGGACTTTTTCCCGCAACAATTGAATGGCATCGGCGCGGGCATGCGCTTTCCCCATATGCTTGCCGCCGCGGCGCTCGCCGTGCTTCTCCAGGCCTGTGCCACCGTTCCCGCCCCCACTCCGGACCTAGCCGGAGCACCCGCCGAGGCGCGCGCGCCGGTGACGATCCTGGTGTCGATCGACGGGTTCCGCCCCGATTATCTGCAGCGCGGCGTGACTCCGGTGCTCTCGCGCCTCGCCGCCGAAGGGCTACAGGCGCCGATGCGGCCAAGCTTCCCCTCGAAGACCTTCCCCAACCACTGGACGCTCGTCACCGGCCTGCGCCCCGACCGCAACGGCATCGTCGCCAACAAGATGGAGGACGCCGCCCGCCCGGACGAGGTCTTCACCATGGCGACCGACGATCCGTTCTGGTGGGACGAGGCCGAGCCGCTGTGGGTCGACGCCGAACAGGCCGGCATCCGCACCGCGACGATGTTCTGGCCCGGCTCCAACGTGCCGTTCGGCGGCACGCTCGAAAAGGGCGGCCATGGCCGGGTCGTCGGCGGCACGCGCCCCAGCGACTGGCAGCAGTTCAACCAGGCGGTAACCGGCACGCAGCGCGTCAACGGCGTGCTCGATTGGCTGCGGCGCCCGGCGGCGATCCGGCCCCGGTTCGTGACGCTCTATTTCGACACGGTCGACAGCGCCGGCCACGCTTATGGCCCCGACGACCAACGCACCACCGACGCGGTGGCCGAGGTCGACAAGGCGGTCGGCATGCTGGCCGACGGGCTCGCCACCCTCGGGCAGCCGGCGAACCTGGTGATCGTCGCCGACCATGGCATGGCCCAGACCAGCGACACCCGCACGGTCATGCTCGGCCTCCCCGCCGACAGCTACCATCTCGTCGAAGCCGGCCCCTATGCCGCGCTGACGCCGCTTCCGGGCAAGGAAGCGCTGGTCGAGAAAGCACTGCTAGGCCGCCATCCGCACATGGAATGCTGGCGCAAAAGCGAGATCCCGGCGCGCTTCCATTATGGCCGCAACCCGCGCGTCCCCGCGATCCTCTGCCTGGCCGAGTCCGGCTGGACGATCACCGACAAGGCGCCCAAGGCGCCCTTTACCGGCGGCGCGCATGGCTATGACCATGCCTCGCCCGCCATGGCGGCGCTGTTCATCGCGCACGGCCCCGCCTTCCGCCCTGCGACGCTGCCGGCGTTCGACAATGTCGACGTCTACCCGCTGCTGCGCGACTTGCTGGGGCTCCCCGCCAAAGCCGGCACCGATGGCGATGACGTTCCGTTCCGGGGCTGGGTCAAGCGCTGACCGGCTTGCCAGCGCGCGGTTTCCGTCCGAAACTTCGGGCATGCAGTATCTGGATGACATCGCCGTCGGCGACCGCGCAAGCTTTGGCCGCTATGAAGTCACGCGCGAGGAAGTGCTCGACTTCGCGCGCAAATACGACCCCCAGCCCTTTCACTTGTCCGACGAGGGCGCCGCGGAGACGCATTTCGGCCGGCTGGCGGCGAGCGGATGGCATACCTGTTCGATGACCATGGCGATGCTGGTCGCGCACATGCAGGCGAACCCTCAGGCCAGTCTGGGCGCCGCTGGTATCGACGAACTGCGCTGGCTCAAGCCGGTCCATCCCGGCGACGTGCTACGCTGCGAGACCGAAGTGCTGGAGGTCCGCCCTTCGCAAAGCCGGCCAGAGATGGGCAGCATCCGCAGCCAGATGACGACCTTCAACCAGAAGGATGAGCCGGTGCTGCGCTTCGTCGCGCTCGCGCTGTTACGCCGCCGGGGATGACGGAACGGCCGCGGTGATCTTCACCGCAGCCGACGCGTCCGATTACTGCGGACGCGACGCCCGTCCGCGCCAGCCGCCGCCGCTGGTCCGCGGCGCGGCGTCCGGGCGAGCGCCCTGCCAGTTCTGACTGCGCGGCTGGCCCTGATAGGTCGAGGCGCCCGGGGGCACGTGACGACGATCCTGCCAGGTGCCGGTGCTGGGGCGCGTGGCACCATCGGGCCGCGGCGGGCGGCCGGCACCCTGTCCATTGCCATCCGGGCGGCCGGGGCGGGTTCCATTCCAGCCCGGGCGATCCGGGCGGCCGGGTCCATTGCCGTTCCAGCCCGGGCGATCGGGACGGCTAGGCCCATTGCCGTTCCAACCCGGACGATCAGGCCGGCCAGGCCCATTGCCGTTCCAGCCGGGACGGCCATTGCCGTTGCCATTGCCGTTCCACTCGGGGCGATTGCCCCACTGGCCCCAGTTCGGGTTACGGTCACCGCGCCAGTTGCGCCCGCGATTTTCCCAATAGCGGCGCTGCCCCTGGTTCCAGCGATAGGGGCGGCGATAGCGGTCGTACACGTACACGCCCGAGCCCGGATAATAATAGTCGCCATACCAGCCGAAATAGGAGCTGCCATAGCCGGCCCCATAGCCCAGCCCGTCATAGCCGAAGCCGTCATAGCCATAGGCGCCGTATCCCGGGCCGCCATAATAGCCGCCATCGGCATAGCCCACCGACACGCCGGAATAGCCATAGCCGTCCTCGGCGCAGCCGGCGGTGGAAAGGCCGAGTGCCGCGAGCAACCCTGCGGCCAGAACAGAACGAAGCGCCATGGCGAACCTCTCAGGCCGCGCGAAGACCGGCGCGGCAGCGGTGAATGTCATCGAGGATGTGAACGTGGGGACGAAAACGATGTTCCGCAACGTGACGGCACGCCGCCTGCGCACGCGGCCGCGTCCCGTTTTGTGCCACCCCGTTTCTACCTCCCCCACGTCGCGAGGGGGGTTCAACGGATCAATGCCCCTCGAATGCCACCAGCGAAGTGACCGCCAGCCCGTCGCCGCGCAGCGCCTCGGCGCCTCCCAGTTCGGGCAAGTCGATCACGAACGCCGCCTGCGCCACCTCGGCCCCCGCCTTGCGCAGCAGCCGCACCGCCGCCCGCGCGGTGCCGCCGGTGGCGATCAGGTCGTCGACCAGCAGCACGCGGGCGCCCGGCGTGCAGGCATCGGCATGGATGGCGATGCGGTCCGTGCCATATTCCAGCGCGTAATCCTCGGCGATCGTCGCGCCGGGCAGCTTGCCGTCCTTGCGGATCAGCAGCACGCCGGTGCCCAGTTTCACCGCCAGCGCCGCCCCGAACAGGAAACCGCGCGCTTCGATCCCGGCGACGAGATCGATCGGGCCCTGCACCTGCGCGGCCATGCGGTCGATGGTCAGCTTCAGCCCCTCGGCATCGAGCAGCAGCGTGGTGATGTCGCGGAACTGGATGCCCGGCTTGGGGAAGTCGGGAATGGTGCGGATGCGCGCGCGGATATCGTCGTTCTCGGTCGTCATCGTCGGTTCCCAAAAGAAAAGTCCCGCCGGAGCTGGGCTCGCGGCGGGACTCTATCACATCGGCAAAGGGCTGCGGATCAGTGCTTCACGCCCCGCCACACGGTCAAGTACGCCCCGTACGCCAGGCCGGTGGCGAACAGCAGGAACAGGACCACTGCCACGCCCGCGCGGTGACGGGTCTGCATGGTCGGCTCGGCCGTCCACACCAGGAACGCCGAAACGTCCTTGGCCATCTGGTCCACAGTCGCCCGCGTGCCGTCCGAATAGGTGACCTGGTTCTCGCTGGTCAGCGGCGGCGGCATCGCGATGTTGAGGTTCGCGAAATACGGGTTGAAGTGCGAACCCTCGGGCGTCTTGGCGGTCGGGAACTTCTTGAGAAGCTCCTCACCCTTGGCGTTCTTGTACCCGGTCTGATCGGCATATCCGGTCAGCAGCGAATAGACATAGGCTGCGCCGTCATGCCGCGCCTTGGTGATCAGGCTCAGGTCGGGCGGGCTGCCGGTGCCGGGATAATAGACCTTGGGGAAACGGTCCGACGCCAGATTGTCGCGCTCGCCCCAGGTGCCCGCCTTCGGGTCCTGGACCGGCTGCTTCATCGGCCAGTCCTTGGCGATCTTCTTCACCTCGGGCTCGCTATAGCCCAGGTCCTGCAGGTTGCGGAACGACACCAGGTTCAGCGAGTGGCAGCTCGCGCAGACCTTTTCATACACCAGGAAGCCGCGCTGGAGCTGGGCCAGGTCGAACTTGCCGAGCGGCCCGTTCGAAGGGAGGTCGAGTTCCTTGGCGTGCTTGTGGAACTCCTCCTCCGCGCTTGGCGGCGTGGGTTCCTTGATCAGCGTCGTGACCGTGCCGACCAGCGCCAGCAGCAGCACGAAGATGAAGGCAGCTCCGACGAGGAACTTGATGGAGCGCGTGAACAGCGGAAGCATGTGGTGGTTTCCCCCTTACGCGCGCAGCGCGGTTTCGGTCATCCGCGAGCCGCCGTGATCGCCCAGCACTGCCTCGGTGATCGAGTTGGGCAGCGGCTTGGGACGCTCGAGGCGCGAGATGATCGGAACGACGATCAGGAAGTGCGCGAAGTAATAAGCGGCGCAGAGCTGGCTGGCGATGACGACGCCGGGCGTCGCCGCCGAGCCTCCGCAATAGCCGAGCACCAGTACGTCCAGCACCAGGATCCAGAAGGCGATGCGGTAGCCCGGACGGAAATTCGCCGAACGCACCGGCGACTTGTCGAGCCAAGGCAGGAAGAACAACAGGATGATCGATCCGAACATCGCCACCACGCCCCACAGCTTGGCGGGCAAGATGAAGTCCGCGGTGAAGGCGCGCAGGATCGCGTAGAACGGCCAGAAATACCATTCGGGCACGATATGCGCAGGCGTCGAGAGCGGGTTCGCCGGGATGTAGTTGTCCGGATGCCCCAGATAATCGGGGAAGAAGAAGATCAGCGTCGAGAACAGGATCAGGAACACGCCGACCCCGAAGCCGTCCTTGGCGGTGTAATACGGATGGAACGGAACGGTGTCCTGCTCCCCCTTCACTTCCACGCCGGTCGGGTTGCCCGAGCCCGGAATGTGCAGCGCCCAGATGTGCAGGATCACCGCGCCGGCGATTACGAAGGGCAGCAGATAGTGGAGCGAGAAGAAGCGGTTCAGCGCGGCATCGTCCGGCGCATAGCCGCCGAGCAGCCAGACGCGGACCCACTCGCCGACCACCGGGATCGCCGAGAAGAAGCCGGTGATCACCTGCGCGCCCCAGAAGCTCATCTGCCCCCAGGGGAGCACATAGCCCATGAACGCGGTCGCCATGATCAGCAGGAAGATGACCACGCCGATCAGCCAGATCATCTCGCGCGGCGCCTTGTACGAACCGTAATAAAGGCCGCGGAAGATGTGGATGTACACGACCAGCAGGAACATGCTGGCGCCATTGGCGTGGGCGAAGCGGAGGAACCAGCCGGCGTTCACGTCGCGCATGATGCCGCCGTTGACGCTTTCGAACGCACCCACCGCAGAGGTGTGGAAGTGCATCGCCAGCACGATGCCGGTGACGATCTGGATGACCAGACACAGCCCGGCGAGAACGCCGAAGTTCCAGAAGTAATTGAGGTTGCGCGGAACCGGATAGCCGGCGCCGACCGCGTTATAGACGAAGCGCGGCAGCGGAAGCCGGCTGTCGATCCACTGCGTCAGCGGCGTCTTCGGTTCGTAATGGCGTGCCCAGGGAAAGCTCATCAGCGTCTATCCTCAACCGACCACGACGACAGTGTCGGACGTGAATGCATAGTTCGGAACCTCGAGGTTCTTCGGCGCCGGACCCTGGCGGATGCGGCCTGCGGTGTCATAGGCCGATCCGTGGCACGGGCAGAAATAGCCGCCGAACGGTCCACGATTCTCGCCCTCGCCCGCACCCAGCGGCACGCAGCCGAGATGGGTGCACACGCCCAGCGTGATCAGCCAGTTCGTCTTGCCTTCCTTGGTGCGCTCTTCCAGCGTCTGCGGGTCGCGCAGCGACGAAACCGGCACCTTGTCGGCCTCGGCGATTTCGGCCGGCGTCAGGTTGCGCACGAACAGCGGCTGCTTGCGGAAGCTCGCCTTGATCGCCTGGCCCGGCTCGATCGCGGACACGTCGAGCTCGGTGGTCGACAGCGCCAGCACGTCGGCGGACGGGTTCATCGAATTGATCAGCGGCAGCACCACCACGCCCGCGCCCACGCCGGCCACCGACACCGCGGCGATCTTCAGATAGTCGCGGCGGCGCGGATTCTCGATCGGGTCGCCTGGAGGTACTATCGTCTGGGTGGGTGAAACACCGTCTTCAAGCGTTGCCATGCATCAGCCCTTGCACTTCGAAACGATCCGCGACGGGTGCGCGGCATACCGGACACGGACGCGAAACGTCCAAAACCCCCGGTGCCCCCGGTGGCAGGCGGGGGTGATAGACGGGCGCGTGTAACTTTGCCAACAGGGTTTTTGCCGCCGACTAAAGCGGATGCAGTCATGCTGCACTGCGGCGAGGCTTCGGCCCAACAATCGAAGCACCCGCTTTCGGAGGGGTGACGAGACAAAGTCGGGGCGCTAGTCGACCGCGCATGCGCCTTGCCCTGTTCCAGCCTGAGATCGCCGGCAATGTCGGGACCATCTTGCGTATCGGCGCCTGTTTTGGCGTGCCGATTGACTTGATCGAGCCGATGGGATTCCCTTGGAGCGACCGCAGCCGCAAGCGCGCGGCGATGGATTATGACGATAGGGCCGAGGTCCGCCGCCACGCCGATTGGGACGCGTTCGCCGACGCGCTCACCGGGCGGCTGGTGCTGTTCACCACCCGCGGCGGCACCGCGCTGCCCGACGCCCGCTTCGAAAGCGAAGACACCCTGCTCTTCGGATCGGAAAGCGCGGGCGCGCCCGACTTCGTCCACCGCCATGCGCAGCTGGCGGTCCGAATTCCGCTGGTCGCCGAGGCGCGTTCGTTGAACGTGGCGGTGGCCGCGGGAATCGGGCTTGCCGAGGCGCTGCGCCAGACACAAGGATTTGCCTCATGATCGATCTCGACTCCCAGCAACAGCGCGCGCGCACCTGGTTCGAGAGCCTGCGCACATCGATCTGCGCCGCGTTCGAGGCGATCGAGGCCGAAGCGGGCTCCGACGCGCGCTTCGACTACACCCCCTGGGACCGGCTTGACGCCCAGGGGACGCCCGGCGGCGGCGGGGTCCGCGGGGTGATGAAGGGCCGCGTCTTCGAGAAAGTGGGCGTCAACGTCTCCACCGTCGGCGGCGCGTTCGAGGGCGAGTTCGCCAAGAGCATTCACGGCGCGGGCGAGGATCCCAGCTTCTTCGCCACCGGCATCAGCCTGGTCGCGCACATGGCCAACCCGCATGTGCCCGCCGTGCACATGAACACCCGCTTCCTGACAACCACCAAGCGCTGGTTCGGCGGCGGCGCCGATCTCAACCCGCCGATACCCTATGCCGAGGATACCGAAGCCTTCCACGCCCGGCTGCAGGCGGCGTGCGACGCGCATGACCCGGCTTATTATCCACGCTTCAGGCAATGGGCGGACGACTATTTCTACATCCCCCACCGCAAGACCCATCGCGGCGTCGGCGGCATCTTCTACGATCACCTCGAAAACGACTGGGAAGCCGATTTCGCCTTTACCCAGGATGTCGGCCGCGCCTTCCTCGACATCTTCCCCGCGCTGGTGCGCCGGCGGATGAACACTCCCTTCACCGACGCCGACAAGGCCCGCCAGCTGGAATGGCGCGGGCGCTACGCCGAGTTCAACCTCATCTACGACCGCGGCACGCTGTTCGGGCTCAAGACCGGCGGCAATATCGACGCGATACTGATGAGCCTGCCGCCCGTCGCGACATGGGGCTGATCCCGGTCGCCGACGACCAGATCGCCACGGTGGTCACGTCGTTGGAGATGCGCGACAAGCCGCGGCCCCGCCCGCTCCCGCCCTCGCCACTCCGGCTGGTGCGGTGGCAGGCCCCGGCCACCGACAAATACCGCGCGTTGTTCCGCCGCGTCGGCGCGCCCTGGCTGTGGTTCTCGCGGCTCGTCCTCCCCGACGAAGCGCTGCGCCGCATCCTCGACGACCCGCGAGTCGAGGTCTATGCCGCGGTCGACCGCGCCGGCATCGAAGTCGGCATGCTCGAGCTCGACTTCCGCGGCGACGCGCTGTGCGAGCTGTCCTACCTCGCGCTGGTGCCCGAACTGACCGGCAAGGGCCATGGCGGCTGGCTGATGGCGCAGGCGCTGCAGTTCGCGTGGCGCAAGGGCGTCGAGCGGGTGCGCGTCCATACCTGCACGCTCGACCATCCCCGCGCGCTCGGCTTCTACCGCCATCACGGCTTCGTGGCCGTGCGCCGCACGGTGGAGACCTTTGCCGATCCGCGCCTGGCGGGCGTGCTATCCGCCGACGCGGCGCCTCATGTCCCGATCCTGGGCGCGGTCGCCGCGCGGTAGATCGCGGCCTGGAGCAGCACCATCGCCAGCGAGCCCGCAGCCGAGGCGGCGGCGGTGAGGATCTCCAGCGGCGCCTGCAGCGCCAGCGAGCCGCTGGCCCGCACGACTGCCTCGGCGAGGATGCTGAACACCAGCGCCGCGAAATAGCTGCCGGCGAACACCAGCACCGCCAGCGCCGCCACCATCCAGCCGCGCCGCGCGGTCAGCCGCACGCTTTCCACCACCGCGGCGAAGGGCCCGCGCTCGGGCCGCATCACCACCGCCGCGCCGGCCAGGAAGCCGCGCCCGCCGATGTACAGCGCCACCACGAACAACAGCATCGACCCCAGCGCCATCGCGAACAGCACGCTGGCCCAGGCGATCAGCATCAGCGGCAGCAGCTTCACGCTGCGCACCATCGCCGCGCCGATCGTCGGCCGGCTTCGGTCGAGCAGCAGCACCAGGATCAGCCCGCTGCCAAAGGTCAGCACCACCAGCTGCAGCGCGATCCACCCGCCCGACTGGGCCAGCCAGCCGCTGACGATGCGGGGCAGATCCTCGCGGGTCACCCCCTCCAGGTCCGGCACCGGAAGGAACAGCCGCACGGCCAGCGTGGGCAGGAAGAAGAAGACCGAGGCGACGCGGATCAGCAAGTCGCGCTCGTGCCGCCACAGGGCGCGCGCATCGCCGATCACCCCGCCAAACCCCCAGCTCATGCCGACACCGCCGGATCGCCGCGCCGCGCGTCATGGGCGGCGAGCGCAAGGTACAGCTTGGCGGTGAACGCCGCGAGCACCACCTGGAACGCCGCCTGCACCGCCGCCACCACGGTCGCGGTCAGCACGCCGGCCAGCGTCACGCCATCGCCGGCGCCGCCCGCGACCAGCTCGAACACGCTGCCGAACACCGTCTGCGCGGCGAGCTGCGCCACCCAGCTGACCACCACATACAACACCAGCACGCCGAGGATGCGCCAGCCATGGCCGCGCGACAGCCGCCAGGCGCGCGCGATCGATCCAAGCGCGCCGCGCTCGCGCACGATCGCCGGCGTCACCACCGCCAGCCGCGCCCCGAACCACAACGTCACGCCGATCAGCACCACGAGGTAGATCGCCGAGAAGATCGCCTCGGGCCGGTTCAGCGCGAAATCCTCGCCACGCGGCATCGCCCACAGATCGTGCCCGGTCGCGGCGAGCACCGCCGGGATCGGCGCGGCCAGCAGCAGGACCCCCGCCAGCAGCACCACTATCACCAGCACCGCGGCGGGCAGCCGGCTCAGCGCCACGCGGCCCGCGCTGCGGTCGGACACCAGGTCCAGCCCCATCGCGGTAATCGCCAGCGTGCCCCAGAGCGACAGCACCGCGAACGCCAGCTCGACGAGCGCCAGCACCATCGGCAGCGTCGGCCCGCCGCCCGCGCGCAGCGCGGCGAAGTTCCCGCCGATCGAGGCCGGCACGAAGAAGGCGAACAGCGCCACCGGCAGGATGGCCGAGACATTGTCGCCAAGAAACTCGGCCGTCCGATCCCAGACGGTCCCCATCTTGACCATGCGTTCCAATCCTTTGTCGCGCGTGCGGCGTGTTAGCCGCCCCCCGGGGCCTTGCCAATGCTTGCGAAACCGCGCGAGGGCGCGCAATCGGCGGGTTATGGCATCCCCGATTGAATGGCGCGTCGAACCGGGCCGCATCGACTATGGCGAGGCGTTGGCGCAGATGGAAGCGCGCGCCGCCGCGGTCACCCGCCGCGACGCCGCCGAGCTGGTCTGGCTGCTCGAACATCCCCCGGTCTACACCGCGGGCACCAGCGCCGATCCGGCCGAGCTGCTCGACGCACGCTTTCCCGTGCACCGCACCGGACGCGGCGGCCGCTATACCTATCACGGCCCCGGGCAGCGCATCGGCTATGTCGTGCTCGACTTGCGCGAGCGGCGGCGCGACGTGCGCAACTATGTCCACGCGCTCGAAGGCTGGGTGATCGACGCCCTGGGCGTGCTCGACATCGAGGCGTTCCGCGCGCCCGGAAGGATCGGCATCTGGACGCGGGACGGCGGGACCGAGGCCAAGATCGGCGCGATCGGGGTCCGCATCCGTCAATGGGTCACCCTGCACGGGTTCGCCGTGAACCTGTCGCCGACCCTCAGCGACTTCACCGGCATCGTGCCCTGCGGGATCGCCGAATTCCCCGTCACCAGCGCCGCGGCATTGGGCAAGAACATCTCGCCGGACGCCTTCGATCAAGCACTGGCGGCCACATTTGCGCCCTTTTTGAAGGCTCTTAGTTCTTGAGAAACGAAAACGGCGCTTGAGGGGCGCCCCCGAACCGTCTAACGTGCAGTTCGGTTTGGGTATTAGCGGCGCGTCTGTCGTCCAAATCCATTATCTAGGGAGCTTTTACATGCGTGCAGTCATTTCCAAGATCGTTGCGGGTTCGATGATCGCCGGTGCGGCGCTGCTGGCTTCGGCTTGCACCAGCAACGACTCGACCACCAACGTGACCAACACCACCGAAATCGTTCCGACCGAGAACGTCGGCGCCACCGACACGATGGTCACCAACATCGACACGGCCGCTCCGATGGACAACGGCACGATGACCGACACCAACATGTCGGGCGACATGACCGGCAACACCACCGGCACGACCGACACCATGGGCACCACCGGCAACGCGATGTAATCATCGCGCGCAAGCGTGTTCTTATGACAAGGGCCGTCCGGGCGACCGGGCGGCCCTTTTCGCATGCCCGCCGGGCTGGGAATCCGTAATCATCCGGATGCCGCAAAAAAGGCTTGGGCCCGGACTCGAAAGAACGTAACCACGGGAACTTCAAGGTTAAAGAGGGCGCAATGCTCGTTCCGCGTATCATAGTATTGCTCGCCGGCGCCGCCGGCATCTTCGCGTCGGCGCCCGCGTCGGCCCAATTCTATCTGAAGGCTCCGGTGCTGCCGAGCGGCAGGGTGACCGGTGCCGAGCCCGGGATTACCGGCGCCGCGCTTCCCGACGCGTCCCCTGCGGAGCTGCGGGCGGCGCTGGTGTGGAACCTGCGCGCCGCGCTCAACGTGGCCGCGCTGCAATGCCAGTTCGAACCCACGCTGCTGACGCTGGCGAATTACAACGCGATCCTGAAGGATCACTCGCAAGAGTTGAATAATTCGCTCGATACGCTCGAGAAATATTTCGTTAAATCGGCCAAGAACTCGAAGGTCGGGCAAACGGAGTTTGATCGCTTCGGTACGCGCGTCTATTCCAGCTTCTCGTCGGTCTCGGGGCAGCTTTCATTCTGCCAGACTGCGGCCTCAATCGGTCACGACGCGCTGTTTACCAAGCGCGGCGACTTCGGCGACCTGGCGCACGATCGCATGCGCGAGCTTCGCGCCAGCCTGACCACATGGGGCGACCCGCTGGTCGGCGGCAGAGCCTCGTTCCAATACCCGACCTATGGCCCGCTCCCGGTGTTCGGCAATGCCAAATGCTGGAAGAAGGGAAGCTACCAGACCAAGCGCTGCGGCCCGATCAACATCGCCAGCCGCTAAAACGACCCAGAACTGAAATCCTCGTCATCCAGGCCTTGAGCCAGGATCCCGCTTCTTCGGCCGGATCTAGGCAGCGGGACCCCGGCTCAAGGCCGGGTGACGATAGCATCGTGCGGCGCCAAGCGCACGCTCCTGGTCAAGCGCTCGCGCCCGCCCGCCTCAGGGGGCCGCCAAACCGACCCTCGTCATCCCGGCCTTGAGCCGGGATCCCGCTTCTTTTTCTGCCGCCTGTAACAGGGGGGCCCCGGCTCAAGGCCGGGGAGACGATAGCATGTGCGGCGCCAAGCGTATGCTCCTGGTCAAGCGCCCGCACCCACCTCAGCGCAAACCCAACAACTTGTGAGTCTGCAGCGACAAGCGCCACCGCGGCCGCGTCATCGCCAGGGCGATCGCCGCCTCCTGATTGCGCGCCGCCTCAATGCTGTCCATCGGCTGCACCAGGAAGTGGGCGAAGCCCCACCCTTCCATCGCTTCCGGATCGATCCCGGCCTGGGGCCAGACCAGCTTCAATTCGTCGCCCGATCGCTGCACCACGTCGCTGCCCGCCTTCGGGCTGATGCACACCCAGTCGATGTCCGGGTGCACCGGCAGCGTGCCATTGCTCTCGATCGCGATGCGGAAGCCGCGCGCGTGCAACGCCTCGACCAGCGCGGCGTCGACCTGGAGCATCGGCTCGCCCCCGGTCAGCACGACGAAGCGCGCCGCCCGTCCCGGACCCCAATGTCCCAGCACCGCATCCACCAGCGCGTCGGCATCGGCGAACCGCCCGCCGCCGATCCCATCGATCCCGACGAAATCGGTATCGCAGAAGCGGCAGACCGCCGCGGCACGGTCCTGCTCGCGCCCCGACCACAAGTTGCACCCGGCAAAGCGCACGAACACCGCCCGCGCGCCGGCATTCACCCCCTCGCCCTGCAGCGTGAGGAACATCTCCTTGACGGCGTAGCTCATGCCAAAAACCTTATGGTGCCGTCGCGTAGACCGTGGGATCGGGCAGCCCGGCTTCCTGATAGCCTTTCGAGCGCAACCGGCAGCTGTCGCACAGCCCGCAATGCAGCCCCTCGGGGGTGGGATCGTAGCACGACCAGCTCTGCCCGGCATCCAGCCCCAGCCGCTGCGCCTCGCGGGCGATATCGGCCTTGCTCATGCTCTGCAGCGGCGCCTGGATCCGGAACGGTGCGCCCTCGACCCCCGCCTTGGTGGCGAGTTCGGCAAGATGCTCGAACGCGGCGATGAACTCGGGCCGGCAATCGGGATAGCCCGAATAGTCGAGCGCGTTCACGCCGATATAGATGTCGCGCGCACCGGCCGCCTCGGCCCAGCCCAGCGCCAGGCTGAGGAAGATCGTGTTGCGCGCGGGGACATAGGTCACCGGGATCGTGTCGCCCACGCCATCCTTGGGCACGTCGATGTCGTCGGTCAGCGCCGATCCGCCGAACGCCCGCAGGTCGAGCGGGATCACGACGTGGCGCTCGGCACCCACCATCTTGGCGACCCGCCGGGCGGCCTCCAGTTCGACCTGGTGGCGCTGCCCGTAATCGAACGACAGCGCGAACACGCGGTGGCCGTCCTCGCGCGCGCGGGCGGCGGCCACCATCGAATCGAGGCCGCCGGAAACCAGTACAATTGCAACGCTGTCAGTCATGGGGATCCGCTAGCCGCTTTTGGGCGTCAGGAAAACAAGGGGGGGCGTGTCGGCGCCGCCCTTATTGGCACTGGCCGACGCGGCGTGCCTCATATTGCTCGGAGAAGGGGGCGCCGTCGACGATGCCCGACGTGTCGATCACCACGCTGTGCGCGGTTTCCACGGTGATGCTGGTGCGGCCATGGCCACGCCCCGGGCAGGTATAGCGGATCGTCGCCGAGGTGCCGCCATTCTCCAGCACGAAATGCTCGCACTGCGCGCCCCAGTGGCGAAGCTGGAGCAGAGCCGAGGGCGTGCGCAGGCAGATCCCGCGAACCGACCCTTCGCCATCGCGAAGCTGCCACTGGCCGCGCTCGACGGCGTTCAGCGAATTGAGTGCGGATTGGCGCTGCGCCACCGCGCCACCGGCGCCAGCAAGGGCCGCCACGCCGGCAGCCGCCGCAAGCCATCTACGCCGTACCATCATCGAAAAATCCCGACCGGCGCCAGGAACGGCGCCGGTCGAGCAAATAATACCGCTCGGTACACTTTACAATGTCGGCGACACGAATTCGTCGAGCGCCAGCGGGAAGACCTTGGAACAAAAGGCGCAATCCACGCTGATCATACCCTGCTCGTCCGCCATCTCCGCGCGCTCGTCGGCCGGGAACTTGGTGAGCACGCCGCGATAATATTCGGCGCTGCACCGGCATCCGCGCACCAGGTCGGTCCCGCCCAGCAAGCGCACTTCGCGTTCTTCGTTGAACAGGCGCCACACCAGATTCTCGAGCGGGATCGACGCGTCGCCGAGCTCGTCGATACCCATGGTGCTGGCCAGCGCTTCCACGCCGGCCCATTCGGGATGATCCAGCCGCACGTGCAGCCGCTCGCGGCCGACTTCGCCCTCGGGCAGGTGCTGAAGGAACAGGCCACCTGCGACCACCGTGCCGTCGGCGATCCGGCGGTGCTGGAGCCGGATGAGGCTCGGGATCTGCTCGGACTGGAAGAAGTAGCTTTGCGCCGCTTCCGCCAGGCTGTCGCCGTCCAGCGGCACGATGCCCTGGTAGCGCTCGCCGCTGGTCGTCTGGTCGAACGTCACGGCCAGATAGCCTTCGTTGAACAGCGACTTCATCGACGGCTTCTTGCCCAGCCGGCTCAGCCGCTCGGCATCATACTGGACGTATCCGCGCAGCTCGCCGCTCTTATAGTCGCACACCAGCAGCTTGACGACGCCGCGCTGGGTCTGCGCCTGGATGGTCAGCTGGCCCTCGCCGTTCTTCAGAGTCGATCCCAGCAGCGCCGCCAGCGTCACCGCCTCGGTCAGGATCGCCTCGATCGGCGCGGGATAGTTATGCGCCGACAGGATCTGCTCCAGCGCCGATCCCAGCCGGACCATCCGCCCGCGCGCATGGGAGTCGGGCAAGGTGAAGCCGATCACGCGGTCGGTATCGTGGACGGGAGCAGTGCTGGTCATCGAACGTCTCCGCCGTCCGCGGCGCGCGCGGGCATGCCTCGCGCGGTCCAGTCGAACGGATATGTTTGGGGTTCGGACTTAAATAGGTCGCGAACGCCCGACTTCAACTCGGCCGCGCTTCAGCCGATCTGGCCGAACACCCAGCGCAGCACTGACTTCTGGGCGTGCAGCCGGTTCTCGGCTTCGCTCCAGATCAGCGACTGCGGCCCGTCGATCACCGCGTCGACCACTTCCTCGCCGCGGTGCGCGGGCAGGCAGTGGAGGAACTTCGCATCCGGCTTGGCCTGCGCCATCAGCGCCTCGTCCACCTGGAACGGCATCATCGCCGCCAGCTTGGTTTCGGCATGGTCCTGCCCCATCGAGATCCAGGTGTCGGTGACGATGATGTCCGCCCCCTCGACCGCCTCGCGCGCGCTGCCGACCACCCGCGCCCGGCCCTTGCCGCGCGCGACATCGGCCTCGCTCGGCTGGAACCCCTGCGGGCACGCGGCGACCACGTCGAACTGCATCAGCCCGCCGGCTTCCATGATCGATGCGAGCACGTTGTTGCCGTCGCCCAGCCACGCCACCTTGAGGCCCGGCAGCGCCTTGCCGCTCTCGATGATCGTCAGCAGGTCGGCCATGATCTGGCAGGGATGCGACGCGTCGGTCAGCCCGTTGATGACCGGCACCGAGGCATAGCGCGCCATGTCGACCAGCTTCTGGTGGTCGTCGGTGCGGATCATGATCGCGTCGACATAGCCCGACAGGACGCGCGCAGTGTCGGCGATGCTCTCGCCCCGCCCGATCTGCATCGACCCCGCGTCCATCACGATCGAAGTCCCGCCCAGCTGCCGGATCGCCATGTCGAACGACACCCGGGTCCGCGTCGAGTTCTTCTCGAAGATCATGGCCAGCACATGCCCGGCCAGCGGCGCGTCGGCGTCCACCCGGCCCTTCGTCCAGCCCCTGCGCGCATCCTTGCGCTGCAACGCATCCGCCAGCATCGCCGCGACGCCGTCACCCCCGGCATCGCTCAGATCGAGAAAGTGGCGCGGCTCAGTCATCGCTCGGCCCCGCAAACGTCCGCGCGCCCTCGCTCAGCTTTTCGACGCATTCGGCGATATGGCTCTCGTCGATCACCAGCGGCGGCAGCAC
Organism: Sphingomonas sp. S2-65; assembly: GCF_021513175.1. Classification (NCBI taxonomy): domain Bacteria; kingdom Pseudomonadati; phylum Pseudomonadota; class Alphaproteobacteria; order Sphingomonadales; family Sphingomonadaceae; genus Sphingomonas; species Sphingomonas sp. S2-65. The sequence goes on from NZ_CP090953.1 coordinate 1,559,437, forward strand.
GCGGAACACATTCTCGCCCGCCGCCACGGTCAGCAGTCCGTGATTGTCGCGCAGATGCGCCACGAAGTCGCGGCTCACCGCCGTATCCTTCATCTTGATCCCCAGCATCAGCCCCTTGCCCCGGATCTCCTCGAACAGATGATCGTGGTTCGGGATCAATTGCTCGAAGGCCTGGCGCAGCCGCTCGCCCATCCGCTCGACGTTCGGCAGGAAATCGGGCTCGAGCATCACGTCGAGCACCGCCTGCCCCGCGGCCATCGCCAGCGGGTTGCCGCCATAGGTCGACCCATGGGTGCCGATCACCATGCCCTTGGCGGCTTCCTCGGTCGCCAGGCACGCGCCCAGCGGGAAGCCCGCGCCGATGCCCTTGGCCACCGTCATGATGTCGGGCTCGATGCCGTAATGCTCATAGGCCCACATCTTGCCGGTCCGGCCATAGCCGCACTGGATCTCGTCGAGGATCAGCAACAGGCCATGCGCGTCGGCGGCCTTGCGCAGCCCGGTGATGAACGCGGGCGTGCCCGCGGTCATCCCGCCCTCGCCCTGCACCGTCTCGACCAGGAACCCCGCAGTCTCGTCATCGATCGCCGCCAGCGCACCTTCCAGGTCGTTGAACGCCACATAATCGAAGCCCGGCAGCAGCGGCTCGAAGCCGTCGCGCATCTTGGCCTGATCGGTCGCCGAGATCGCGCCGAGCGAGCGCCCGTGGAACGCGTTCTTGAACGTGATCAGCTTGGTCCGCTGCGGGTTGCCATTGGCATAATGATAGCGCCGCGCGGTCTTGATCGCGCATTCGATCGCCTCGACCCCCGAATTGGTGAAGAACACCGTGTCGGCGAAGCTGACGTCGATGATCCGCTGCGCCAGCTTTTCGCCCTGCGGCGAGCCGTACAGGTTGGAAACGTGCATCAGCGTCGCGGCCTGCTCGGCGATCGCCTTCACCAGATGCGGGTGGCCATGGCCCAGCGCGTTGACCGCAATCCCGGCCGCGAAGTCGAGATAGCGCTCCCCTCGCTCGCCATACAGATACACGCCCTCGCCGCGCACCGGACGCACCCCGCACCGCGGATAGACGGGCATGAGGGGAGTGATCGGCATGGGAACGGTACCTCCTTATGGGAACGCTGGGAAAAAGCTCCAGAAACGCAAAAGGGCGGCCAACCGGACCGCCCGGATCGAGTGTTTACGAGGGGGAAGGTACGTGCGTCAACAATCATAAATCCTCCCCCGCCAGGGGGAGGATCAGCGCCCCTCAGCTCTTCAGCTTCCAGCCCTTGCGGATCAGCGTGTAGCAGATCGCCGCCAGCACCACGTCCAGCCCCAGGATCACCGCCGTCCCCAGCAGCACCGGCGAATCCGCCACCCCCAGGAACCCGTAGCGAAAGCCCGAGATGATGTAGAAGAACGGGTTCGCATGGCTGATCGCCTGGAACGTCGGCGACAGCCGGTCGACCGAATAGAAAGTGCCCGACAGCAAAGTCAGCGGCGACACGACGAAGTTGGTCACTGCCGCAGCATGATCGAACTTGTCCGCCCAGATCGAGGTCAGCACTCCCATCAGCGCCAGGAACACCGATCCCAGCAGCCCGAACCACAGGATCGCCCACAGATGCGCGGGCGTCACATGCACGCCCGGCCACAGCGCCATGGCGAGCCACACCGCCCCGCCGACGCAGAACGCCCGCGTAACCGCGCCGCCCACCAAGGCCGCCAGCAGCTCCGAGGTCGAAAGCGGCGGCATCAGATAATCGACGATGTTGCCCTGGATCTTGCCCACCAGCAGCGAGAAGCTGGCATTGGCGAACGCATTGTTGAGCATCCCCATCACGATCAGCCCCGGCGCGATGAAATCGGCGAAGTGAATCTGATGCCCCTGGAGCGAGATCATCCGCCCGCCGCCGCCCAGCGCGACGGTGAAGATCACCAGAAACATCAGCGTGGTGACCGCCGGCGCCCAGATCGTCTGGAGCTGCACCTTGAAGAAACGGCGCACCTCCTTCACATAGAGAGTACGCAAGCCTCCCCAGTTGATGTTTCGGATTACCGGGACACCCGGCTCGGGAAGCGTTTGGCCGCTTGGGGGCTGGCTGGTCATGGCGCGTTCGCGTAACCGCTGCCGCCGCCGCCTGCAAGCTGCCGACTCACGAGTAAGGAATACGATGAGCTGGACCGAAGAGCGTATCGATGCGCTGAAGAAGATGTGGGACAACGGGTCGACCGCCACCCAGATCGCCGAAGAGCTGGGCGGCGTCAGCCGCAACGCCGTGATCGGCAAGGCCCATCGCCTGGGCCTGCAGTCGCGCCCCAGCCCGGTGAAGCAGAACGAGGCGAAGGCCGCGGCCGCGCTCATCGCCCTGACCGCCGCCGCCGCGGCGGCGCCCGAGCCGGCCGCCGTGCCGGCCCCGCCGCCGCCCCCGCCACCCGCGCCCAAGCCCGCCCCGGTCGCCGAAGCCGCCCCGGCACCCCGCCCCGCGCGCGCTGCGGCGCCCGCTCCGGCGCCTGAGGCCGCAGCCGACACCGACGAAGACGAAGCGGACGCTCCGGCGGCTGCGCCGGCACCGCGTCCCGATGGTCCGGTGATGCGTTCGGTCGGCCCCGGCGGTTTCGTCCGCCAGAACCCGGGCGAGCAGGCCCCGCCGAGCACCCCCGCCCCGCCCCGCCGCCTGGTTCCGGCCAAGCCCAGCGAAGCGATCGCCGGCAAGACCAGCCTGCTCGACCTGAACGACCGTGTCTGCAAATGGCCGCTCGGCCATCCCGGCGAGCCCGACTTCCACTTCTGCGGCGACAAGGTGAATCCGGGCTTCCCCTATTGCGTCGCGCATTGCGGCCACGCCTACCAGGCCCAACTCCCCCGCCGCGACCGCCGTCCGGCCCCTCCCCTCCCCTTCGGCGGCGCCCCCCGCCGCTGAGGCTCCTCTCGATCGCGCTCCAGCGCATCCGAGCCCTTCGTCATCCCGGCCTCGAGCCGGGATCCCGCTTCTTCTTCCGCGGAGTAAGCCAGCGGGACCCCGCGCAACGCCGGGCGACATCCGAGAAAACGCCTGCACCTGTCCAAACCCAACCGTCACCCCGGCCTCGTGCCGGGGCCCACTGCGCGGCAGGCGACAGACAGGCGGCGCCAGCCCAGCCCGCGCGGCGCCGTGGACCCCGGCACAGGGCCGGGGTGACGAAGAACGCAATGCGGATGCACCAAACCACCCCCACTCCCCGTCATCCCGGCCTTGAGCCGGGATCCCGCTTCTTCTTCCAGCACCGAGCGCAGCGGAACCCCGGCTCAAGGCGGAGTGACGAATAAAACATCCCCGCAAGGATCACGCCCACACCTTTGCACCCACGCCCGCCGCGTACTATGGTTGTTCCATGTCCGAAGACCTGTTTGCCGCACCCGGCGTGCCCTCGGGCACCTATGACGCCTCCTCGATCGAAGTCCTTGAAGGCCTGGAGCCCGTCCGGCGGCGTCCGGGCATGTATATCGGCGGCACCGACGAGCGCGCGCTCCACCATCTCGCCGCCGAAGTGCTCGACAACGCCATGGACGAGGCGGTCGCCGGCCACGCCAACCGCATCGAGATCCATCTCGCCGCCGGCAACCGGCTGACGATCGTCGACAATGGCCGCGGCATGCCGATCGATCCGCACCCCAAATTCCCAGACAAGTCGGCGCTCGAAGTGATTCTCTCGATGCTCCACTCGGGCGGCAAGTTCAGCGGCAAGGCCTACGCCACCTCCGGCGGCCTCCACGGCGTCGGCATCAGCGTCGTCAACGCGCTGTCCACCGACACCGTCATCGAAGTCGCGCGCGACCGCCAGCTCTACCGCCAGCGCTTCAGCCGCGGCCAGACGCTGGGCCCGCTCGAACATCTCGGCGCGACGCCCAATCGCCGCGGCACCAGCGTCGCCTTCAGCCCCGACGCCGAGATTTTCGGCCCCGAGATGATCTTCAAGCCGGCGCGGCTCTACAAGCTCGCCCGCTCCAAGGCCTATCTGTTCGCCGGGGTCGAGATCCGCTGGCGCTGCGATCCCTCGCTGCTCACCGACGATACGCCGGCCGAGGCCGTGTTCCAGTTCCCCGGCGGCCTCGCCGACCATCTCAAGGAGCAGATCGGCAACCGCGAATGCGCGTCGTCCGAATTCTTCTCCGGGCAGCAGGATTTCCCCGACGGCCAGGGCCGGGTGGAATGGGCGGTCGCCTGGCCGCTCTGGTCCGACGGTTCGTATAGCTGGTATTGCAACACCATCCCCACCCCCGATGGCGGCACTCACGAACAGGGCCTGCGTCAGGCGCTGGTCCGCAGCATGCGCAGCTTCGGCGACTTGGTCGGCCAGAAAAAGGCCAAGGACATCACCGCCGACGACGTCATGGTCGGCTCCGAACTGATGCTCTCGCTGTTCATCCGCGAACCGCAATTCCAGTCGCAGACCAAGGACCGCCTCACCTCGCCCGACGCCACCGCGCTCGTCGAAAAGGCCGTGCGCGACCATTTCGACCATTTCCTCACCGACAAGATGGAGCGCGGCAAGGCGCTGCTTTCCTATGTGCTCGAGCGGATGGACGATCGCCTGCGCCGCAAGCAGGAACGCGAGGTCAAGCGCAAGACCGCGACCTCGGGCCGCAAGCTCCGCCTCCCCGGCAAGCTCACCGATTGCGCCGCCGACAGCCCCGAAGGTACCGAGATGTTCATCGTCGAGGGCGATTCGGCCGGCGGCTCGGCCAAGCAGGCGCGCGACCGCAAGACCCAGGCGATCCTGCCGATCCGCGGCAAGATCCTCAACGTCGCCAGCGCGACCAGCGCCAAGATCGGTGCCAATCAGGAAATCGCGGACCTCACCCTCGCCCTCGGCTGCGGCACCCGCAAGGACTGCGACCCCAGCCAACTGCGCTATGAGCGCGTCATCATCATGACCGACGCCGATGTCGACGGCGCGCATATCGCAACGCTGCTGATGACCTTCTTCTTCCAGGAAATGCCCGACCTCGTCCGCCGCGGGCACCTCTATCTCGCCCAGCCGCCGCTCTACCGCCTCACCGTCGGCTCCAAGAGCCTCTACGCCCGCGACGATGCGCACCGCATCGAGATCGAGAAGACCGCGTTCAAGGGCAAGAAGGTCGAAGTCAGCCGGTTCAAGGGCCTGGGCGAAATGAACCCCAGCCAGCTCAAGGAAACCACCATGGATCCCAAGACGCGCGGCCTGCTGCGCGTCACCCTGCCCCAGGAATATGAAGAGCGCGCAGGCGTGAAGGACCTGGTCGACCGCCTGATGGGCAACAACCCCGCCCACCGCTTCGCCTTCATCCAGGAAAACGCGGCAAGGCTCGACGAGGAAGTCATCGACGCCTGAATTGCAATCCTCCCCCGCCAGGGGGAGGTGGCATGCGCAGCATGACGGAGGGGGAGGAAGCCCTGCCATCGCAGGCGATCCGTCCACCGCCCCCCATGGCGACACCGGCCCCTGGCTGGGCAGGCTTGCAGAGCCCCCGCCCATCCCACCCACTCCGTCATCCCGGCCTTGAGCCGGGATCCCGCTTCTTCTTCTGTGGGGCAAGGCAGCGGGACCCCGGCTCAAGGCCGGGGTGACAAAGGATAGGGTACGTCCGCAACTCAGCGGAAAGCCTTGGGGCGAGCCACAAGCGACACCAGACCGGGAAGCCCATCGCAGGCGATCGGTCCACAGCCCCCATGGCGACACCGCCCCCTGTCGGGGCAAGCCTGCAGAACCCTCGCCCACCCCCCACTCCGTCATCCCGGCCTTGAGCCGGGATCCCGCTTCTTCTTGCGGCGAGAGCAGCGGGACCCCGGCTCAAGGTCGGGGTGACAAAGGAAGATCGCGGCTCAGCGCAAATGACCCAAGCGGGGCAACAAACGACGCCGGAGCCCCCCTCACCCAGCACGGGCGCATCGCCGGGGGATGACGCCGCCAAACCGCACGCCTAAGCTCGCGCCGCCGCGCTGCTGGCCCGTACCTCCTCTTCGGGATTTATCGATGCGCCACGTGCTGACCGCTTGCGCCCTCCTCGCCCTGCCCGTCCCCGCATTGGGCCAGAGCGCCGCGCCAACCGCCGAGGTTCGGCCCGATCCCGCGTTCGATGCGCGCGTCCAGCAATTGCTCGCCATCCTGCAGGGCAGCGGCGACTATGCCGCCTTTTTCGCCCCCGCCTTCGTCGCGCAGGTCCCGCAGCCGCAGTTCGCTGCGATCAACGCCCAATTGGCGGCCGCGCATGGCGCGCCGCGCGCGGTGCTGGGGGCTCGGCCGAGTTCCCCATGGGACGCGATCGTCCGCGTCCGGTTCGGCGATGTCGTCGCGCTGCTCCGCCTGGTGGTCGATCCCCAGCCGCCGCATCAGGTGACCGGGTTGCTCTTCCAGGGCTTCGAGGCGCAGGAGGCGTCGATCGACGCCGTCGTCCAGGCGGTCCGCGCGCTGCCGGGCCAGAGCGGCTTCGCGCTTGCCCGGCTTGAGGCCAAGGGTCCCAAGCTGCTGGCCTCGTACCAACCCGACCGTCCGCTCGCGATCGGCTCGGCGTTCAAGCTGGTGATCCTTGCCGAACTCGCCCGCTCGATCCGCGCCGGCGAGCGGAAATGGGAGGATGCCGTGACGCTCGACGGATCGCCCCTCCCGGGCGGCGCCTATGCGACGGCGCCCAAGGGGACGCAGCTCAGCTACCGCGTGCTCGCCACCCAGATGATCTCGGTCAGTGACAACAGCGCCACCGACATCCTGCTGGGGGCGCTCGGCCGCGAAAAGATCGAGGCGATGATGCCGGTGATCGGCATCGAAAATGCAGCGCGAAACCGCCCGTTTCTCTCCACGCTTGAGCTTTTCAAGCTGAAAGGCGTCGAAAAAGGCGCTTTGGGGCGTCGTTTCAGTGCGCTGGACGAACCTGGCCGCCGGGCGATGCTGGCCGGCGAGGTCGCGGCGGCGCCGCTCGCGGGCATCGATCCGACGCTGTTCCGGGACGGCAAGCCGGTCGGGATCGACACGCTCGAATGGTTCGAATCGCCTGCCGACCTCGTCCGCGTGCTCGACTGGTTCCGCCGCAACCTGACCCCGGAACTACGTGCGATCCTTGGGAAAAATCCCGGCGTGCCCGATGTCGCCGCGGCCCGCTGGTCCTGGATCGGCTACAAGGGCGGGTCCGAACCCGGCGTGATGAGCATGCACTATCTGCTCCAGGCCAGGGACGGCGGCTGGTATGCGCTCAGTGCCAGCTGGAACGATCCCGCCAAGGACGTGGATCAGATGCGGTTCGGATCGCTGATCGCCCGCGCGGTCGAGTTGAGCGGCAACTAGACGCCCAAGTCGCTGATTTATAGACGTTATTCAGGCAGCCGAGGCCCGCCTCAACCCGGTGCTTCGGCGTCAACAAGATGCTCGCTACGACGCCAGCGCCTCGACGATGCTCCGCACCTTCTTCTGCCGCCACTGCGGCAAGGGTGCCACGAACCAGAACCCCAGCCGCGCCGGCTTCGGCTCGCCGATCGTCTCCAGCCGCCCCGCGGCAATGTCCGTCCGCGCCAGCAATTCCGGCACCGTCGCCCGGCCCAGCCCCTGCACCGCCGCCTCGATCGCCAGCCCCGCATCGGCCACCCGCACCAGCGACGCCTCGTCCTCGGCCAGGCACCCCGTCCAGGCGATCGCAGTATCGATCCCGCCCCCGGGCCGCTGCACGGTCACCAACCCGTCGCTCTCGATCGCTTCCCCCTCATGCTCGCCCGGCCCCTCGCCCCAGCGGATCGCCAGGTCGAGATTCGCCTCGGTGAAGTCCAGCGCCTCATCCGCCGGAACGATCATGAAGCGCAGCTCGGGATCGCGCCGCGCGACCTCCGAAAGCTTGGGCATCAGCCACTTCGCGGTCAGGTCGCGAGGTGCCGCAATGGTCAGAGACTTGGACGACTGCCCCGCCTGCATCGCGCGCACCGACTCCTCGAATTGCAGGAAACCCGCGCGCAACGCGATAAGCCCCGCCTCGGCCTCGGGGGTCAGCTCCAGTCCCTTGGTGGTGCGGCGGAACAGCACCACGCCCAGCGTATCCTCCAGCGCGCGGATCTGCTGGCCGACTGCCGCCGGCGTAACCGCCAATTCGTCGGCAGCGCGCGTGAACGACAGGTGCCGAGCGGCGGCATCGAGCACACGCAGGCCGTTCAGGGGAAGGTGGGTACGCTTCATCCCGTCACCGCCGGCGCCGTCAGCGCGAACTTGGGAATGGCGACATCGAACGCCGCGCCGTCCGCACCGATCATATGGTAGCTGCCCTGCATGGTGCCGGTGGGCGTCGACAACGGGCAGCCCGAAACATAGTCGAAGCTCGAGCCCGGATCGATCACCGGCTGCTCGCCGACGACGCCTTCGCCCTCCACCGTGTGACGGCCACCGCGTCCATCGGTGATGATCCAATGCCGCGTGAGCAGTTGGACCGGCGCCGCGCCTTCGTTCTCGATGCGGATATGATAGGCCCAGAACCAGCGCCCGCGTGCCGGTTCGGACTGTTCCGGGAGATAGGACACCGAAACCCGCACGACGATGCCGCTGGTCTCCGCCTCTTCCGTGAACAACGCCTTCATCATAGGCCGACTTGTCGCAATGCCTGGTCGAGGTCGGCGATCAGGTCCTCCGGATCCTCCAGCCCGACGTTCAGGCGCAGCAAATTCTCGGTAACGCCCATTTCGAGCCGCTTCTCTTCGCTGACGCCCGAATGGGTGGTCGAGGACGGGTGCGTCATCAGCGAACGCGAGTCACCGATGTTGTTCGAGATGTCGATCAGTTCCAGCCCGTCGAGCAGCCCATGCGCCTGGCTGCGTCCGACCGCGACCTCGAACGAAAAGATCGGGCCTGCCGCTGCCATCTGGCGCATGAACAGCGCGTGCTGCGGATGGCTCGGGAGTGCTGGGAAGTTCACCTTGGGCACGCGGCCTTCCAGGAAACTGCCGACCTTGAGCGCATTCTCGCTTTGCCGCCGGATGCGCAGATCGAGCGTCTCCAGCCCCTTGAGAACCACCCAGGCGTTGAATGCACTCAGCGTCGGGCCGGTGTTACGGTGGAAGGGGAGCAGCGTGTTCGTGATGAAGTCCTCGGTCCCCGCAACTGCCCCGGCAAGCACGCGTCCCTGTCCGTCCATCATCTTGGTCGCGGAATAAGCGACGATATCCGCACCCCATTCCATCGGGCGCTGCAGGGCGGGCGTGGCGAAGGCGTTGTCGACCACCGTCTTGATACCGCGCGCACGGGCGATGCCGCACACCGCCTCCAGATCCACGACGTCCATCGTCGGGTTGGCCGGAGTCTCGAAGAAGAACAGCTTGGTGTTGTCTTGTACCGCGTCCTGGAATTGCTGCGGATCGCGCGCATCGACGATCGAGGCCTGGATGCCGAACTTGGGCAGCAATGTGTCGGTGAGCCAGCGGCACGAACCGAATGCTGCACGTCCGGCGACGATGTGGTCGCCCTGCTCCAATTGGCACAGCAAGGCGGCGGTCATCGCCGCCATGCCGGTCGCCATCGAACGGCATGCCTCGGCGCCTTCCAAAAGGGCGATGCGCTGTTCCAGCATCTCCACCGTTGGGTTCTGGAGGCGCGAATAGGTCATCCCCTCCTGCTCGCCGGCGAAGCGAGCCGCGGCATCGGCAGCGCAGTCATAGGCATAGCCCGAGGTGAGGAAGAGCGCCTCGCTGGTTTCGCCGAATTCGCTGCGCGCCGTTCCGCCGCGTACCGCCTGAGTGGCTGGCTTCCAGTTGCGGGTGATGCTCGGGTCTTGTCCGGTGCGGCGCTTCATATCGCCTGCTTTGCCGGGTGGCGCGCGGGTACGTCAACCAAGTCCGGCATGACGCGGCTGAATTGATCGTTTATCGCCGCCCCATGCTCGACCGCCTTACCGCTCTCAGGAACCGCCCCTTTCTCGTTGCGCTCCTGGTCGGCATCGCTGCCCAGTTGCTTTTCACGTTCCATCTCGACCAGCCGAGCCGGATCATGTTCGACGAAGTGCATTATGTGCCTGCTGCGCAGGCGCTGCTCGACTTGGCGGCCCCCCGCAACATCGAACATCCGCTGGTCGGCAAGGAACTGATCGCCGCGAGCATCGCCCTGCTGGGCGACAACCCGTTCGGCTGGCGCGGCGCGGCCACGGTCGCAGGGACGACCACCGTGCTCGGAGTCTTTGCCATCCTCTGGCTGCTGACGGCTTCGATGCGCGCGGCGCTGGTCGGCGCAGTGCTGGCCGCGCTGAACCAGACGTTGTTCGTCCAGGCGCGGACTGGGATGCTCGACGTATTCCTCGGCGCCTTCCTGATCTGGGCGATCGCGCTGCTGCTCTGGGGCATGCGCGGGTCGCCACGCCACGCGTGGGGGCGGTGGATCGGCGCGAGTGTGCTGCTGGGGCTGGCGGTGGGCGTGAAATGGGCCGCCGTGCCCTATGTCGTGTTGGCGGTACTGGCCTTCGTGGCGATCCGCGTGCGCGACGCGCGACGCGCGGGGCGCTCGCTGGCCTGGGCACTGGCGGGAACAGACCAGCCGCATTGGCGGGGGATCGGCACCGTCCCTGGCCTGCTGGTGATGGGCATCGTCAGCATCGCAGTCTATTTCCTGACCTTCCTGCCCGCCTTTTTCTACACGCTGGAGCCGCTGACGCTTGGCGGGCTGATCCCGCTTCAGCAGCAGATGTGGGAACTCCAGACCCAGATCCTCCCGTCGCACAATTATCAGTCGGACTGGTGGAGCTGGCCGCTGATGCTCCGCCCGATCTGGTATTTCTACGAATGGGATCGTGGCGCGCAGCGCGGCGTGCTGTTGATCGGCAATCCCGTCGTGATGTGGGGCGGGCTTGCCGCAGTGCTGGCGTGCTTCTGGGCGGGATTGCGCGAGAGGTCGGGCCGCGCGCTCGGCGTGGCGCTGCTCTGGACGGCGTCCGTTGCAATCTACGCAGTGATCCCGAAATCGCTCGGCTTCTATTATTACTACCACCTCTCCGGGCTGTTCCTGTGCCTGGCGATCCCGGTGGCGTTCCTGCACTTCGATCGCGGGCGCGGTCGCGGCTGGGAGGAATGGTTCGTCGCCGCGTCGGTCGTGGCGTTCGTCTATTTCTACCCGATCCTGGCGGCGTCCGCGCTCAAGGACGCGCAGGGCTTCACGCATTGGATGTGGTTCCCCAGCTGGCGGTGAGATCCAGGGGTCAGTAGCGCCCCCAGGTGAAGCGCGACGAGAGTGCGAAATTCCACACCGCGGCGACCACGATTCCGGCCAGCGCCGAGACACGCCAATCGCCATGCTGGACGTTGTGGAGGAACGCCGCCACCCCGACATTCGCCGCCGCGCCCACCGCGCAGACGATGCAGAAGCTCACCCAGCCGGCGAACAGCGCCTTCGCGCCCTTCAGCCGCTGCTCGCGATACGTCAGCGTATTGTTGAGGAAGAAGTTGAAGGTCATCGCCGCCAGGATCGCGATGACCGTCGCAGTGACGAACGGCACGTCCGCCTCGCGAAACAGCAATCCGAGCACCAGGAAGTGGATGCCCGCGCCGATCGCGCCGATCGCCGAGAACATCGCGAAGCGCACCGGCACGACCTTGCCGAACATCCGGTCGTAGATCGCGATCAGATATTCCATCGCGACGACGTGATCGAGCTTGCTCTCGCCCTCGCTGCGCGTGCGGAACACGTAAGGCAGCTCGATAAAGGTCAACGGCTTGGGCGAGGCGGTCATGATGTCCAGCAGGATCTTGAAGCCGATGGCCGATAGCGTCGGTACCAGCCCGCGCACGATGTCGGCACGGATCATGAAGAAGCCGCTCATCGGATCGCTGAGTTCGGCCTTGAGCACCCGGCGTGAAAGCTTGGTGGCGAAGGCCGATTTCGCCACGCGGTCGCGGTCCCATTCGCCAGTGCCGCCGCCCTCGACGAAGCGCGAGCCGACCACCAAGTCCAGCGCAGGGTCGCCAGCCAGCGCATCGAGCATGGCCGGCAGCAGCCGCTCGTCATGCTGCAAGTCGCCGTCGATCACCGCGACCACGGGCGCCGCGGTCGCGCACATCCCCTCGATACATGCCGAGGAGAGCCCGCGGCGGCCGATCCGCTGGATCACCCGCACTCGCCTGTCGAGCCGAGCCAGCTCGCGCGCCGCATCGGCCGTGCCGTCCGGGCTGTTGTCGTCGACGAAGATCGCTTCCCAGTTGCGACCTTCCAGTGCCTGGTCGAGCTTCGCGATCAACGTCGGCACATTCGCGCGTTCGTTGAAGGTCGGAATGACGACTGCGAGCTCGAGCAGGTCGGAGGTCACCGCAGCGCCTGCAACACGGCGTTACCCATCGCCTCAGTGGTGTGGGTGCCGCCAAGATCCGGCGTACGAGCGCCGCCGACAAGCGCGTCCGCCACCGCCTTCTCGATCCGTTGTGCGGAGGTCTCATCCTCCAGCGAATGCCGCAGCAGCATCGCGGCGGAGAGGATCGCCGCGCATGGGTTCGCCTTGCCCTGCCCGGCAATGTCGGGCGCCGAGCCATGGATCGGCTCGTACATCCCGTTGGCGCCGCTCCATGCGCTGAGCGAAGCCGAAGGCAGCATGCCGATCGATCCGGCGCACATGCTCGCCTGGTCCGACAGGATGTCGCCGAACAGGTTGCCGGTGACGATCACGTCGAACTCGGCCGGGCGGCGGACGAGCTGCATCGCGGCATTGTCGACATACATATGCGTGAGCTGGACGTCGTGATATTCGGTGCTCAGTTCGTTCACCACGTCGCGCCACAGCTGCGAGGTTTCGAGCACGTTTGCCTTGTCGACCGAGCACAGCTTCTTGCGCCGGCGGCGTGCCATCTCGAAGCCGACCCGGGCGATGCGCTCCACCTCGGCTTCGTCATAGCTCATCCAGTCATAGCCCTGGCGCAGCCCCTCATGGTTGGTGCGCCGGCCCTTTTCGCCGAAATAGACGTCGCCGGTCAGTTCGCGGACGATGACGAGGTCGAGCCCTGCGACCACGTCGGCCTTGAGCGGCGAAGCGGAGTCGAGCCCGGGGAACAGCTTGGCGGGGCGAATATTGGCGAACAGCCCCAGCTCGCGGCGGATGCCGAGCAGCGCGGCTTCGGGGCGAAGGCGGCGTTCGAGCGCGTCGAAGCGCGGATCGCCGATCGCGCCGAAAAGCACGGCATCGGCACGCTTGGCCAGCGCCAGCGTCTCCGGGGGCAGCGGACGGCCGGAGACCAGATAAGCCGCCCCGCCGATCGGCGCTTCCTCGAACGACAGCCCCAGATCGAGCGCTTCCAACACGCGGCGCGCCTGGGTCGTGACTTCGGGCCCGATACCGTCACCGGGCAGAACTGCAATCAGCGGCATCCGCGCTCCCTCAAGAAATCGCGCCCGCTTTGCCGCCAGCGCCGCGCTTACGCAACCGCCCGCTTGAGCCGATCGACCAGCCGCACGCGGGTCGCCAGCACATCGGCGCTTCGCCCGATCAGCAAGTCGCGCTCCAGGAAGTGGCTGGTCAGTCGCAGCCCGTCCAGGATGTCGCCCCATTCCGCCGGGCCGCCCTCGGTCAGGAACGTCGGCAGCCGCAGCAGCCGGTCCTCATAGCCCTGTCCCCCGATCCGGCTGACGGCGATCCCCGATTTGGGGCTGACGAAGGCGAGGTCCTGAGAGGCTCCGGTCGCGGCGCAGCGTTCGAGATCGAGCCCGAAGCCGAGTTCGGCAAGCAACAGCAGCTCGTAGCGGACGATCGCGGTGGCCCAGCCGCGCGCGGCCGGCGCCGCCTCGATCGCGGCAAGCACCCCGTCCAATGCGCCGTAAAGCCGCGGATAAGGCTGCGCCTCGGGCAACGTGGTCGCGGTTAGCGCGGTCGCCCATTGCAGCGCCACTGCGGGCAGCGGCTCGCCAAACAACGGCGCGCGGCTGTGGATCAGTTCGACGGTCAGCCCAGCCAGTTGCTCGTCGGTGCGCGAGCGCCAGTCGCCCAGGATAAGATTGGCGGGCTGGAGCACCGGGCGCAGTGCGCGCGATCGGCCGCCGCGGACATACCCCGGCTGCAGCCCGTCGCTCTCGGTCAGCGCACGCGCGACGGCGCCATACTCGCCATGCGCCCGGACGCTCAGGAGGATGGCTTCGGCACGCAAATGCATGCCGCGAGCCTAGCCGCGGCGCAGCCGCTTGGCGAGGTTGCCGAGCCCGGCCGAATGGACCAGCCTTTTGACCTGCGCGACGCTGGCATCGAAGCCGCCGAGCGCCGCCATGGTCAGCCGATTGGCGAACGATGGGCGGAGCAGCAGCAAGTCGACGCACGACACCCCGCCGGTGGCGAACTGGCGCTTGTGCTGCCCCTCTCCCTCGGTGAAGTCGAACGTCGCGAACGGTCCCTCGTCGAACAAGTCGCGCACCGCGTGCAGCTGAAGCACGGCGCCCGGCGACAGCTCGTTGAACGCCGGATCATGCCCGACATAGGCATAGATCACCGTATCGCCGACTACGGGGCAATAGAGATAGGCAGCGGGCTCGCCGCCGATATAGAGCAGCCAGGCACGCACCCGTCCGGCTGCGGCCGAGGCATGCATGCTGCGGACGAAGTCGGGATTGTCGGGCAGGCCAGATCCGAGCAGCCGCTCCTGATAGGTTCGCAGCGAAATGCGTCGTGCGGCGTCGTGGAACGCCTCCATCTGCGACGGCGCCGAGAAGCTGCGGATGTCGAGCGCGCCGCCCGACGCTTCCGCCACCTTCTTGGCCTTGCGGCGCAGGCTCTGGCGGGCGTTCGACGAAAGTCCGCCGAACCAGGTCTCGAAGCCCAAGGTCAAGTCCAGATAATAACGCGTATAGCGCTGCCGGACGAAGGGCAGCATGCCGTTCGACGCCTTGACCAACGGCCCCACCAGCCCTTCGGGCAACGACGTCGTGACATAGCCATGTGCCGTGCGGTCCAGCGGCGGCAGCACCGGCAGGCGGGCGGCACGCGCTTCGGCAAGGCTTAGCGGCACGCGCACCAGCGTGCGGTCGACGGTCATCAGCGTGCGCGCGCCGATCTCGAATTTCAGCTGGGTTTTCCGCGCACGCCCCGGCTCCGCGCGAACTTCGGCCATCGCGTTCACGCCGCGCGCTCCTCGACCCAGTTCGACCAAAGTTGCTCGGCCTGGCGCAATCGGGTGCGCAATGTGCTTGGTCCCAGCGGACGGTCGACTTGGCCCAGCGGCATCGCCGGACAGTCGCGAAAATGTTCGGTCACCAAGGTCCCCTGCCGCTCCGCCAGCATGCGGCACAATGATTCGAACCGGCGGACATGCACTGCGTTTGGGCGCGTGCCCGCCCGATTGGCAAGCTCGAAGCCGTGGCCGACGATCGTCACTGCGGCGTGCCGTTCCCGAACCGCGTGGGTCAGCGCCGCGCGCATCTCGGCAGTGGACAGCGCGCAGATCTGGAAATGGCGAAGATGTCCGGGGCGGTCCTCGATGCAGGTCACCGGCACTTCGACGATGCCGTTGTGCGCAACCGGCGCGATCTGCCGCGCGGGCAGGTCGATCGCGCTGGGCCAGGGATGCTCCGAGCCGTTATGGCTCGAATCGTAGCGGAAGCCGAGCCCGGCCAGCGCGCGCAGCGTATCGTCGTTCGCCGAATAGGAGCCCGATCGGAACGCCGTAAGCGGCCCCGCCCCCGCTTGCGTCAGCAGCTCGGCCGCCTGGGCGATCAGCCCACGCTGCCCTTCCAGGTCATAGTCGATAAGCTCGAACAGCCCATAGCTCGCGCCCTTGTCGTCCGCGCGCGCGCCGGTCCAATTGGGATGGAGGTGCAGTTGCACCTCCTGCCCGGCCACCTGGATACGCTCGACGACGCGGCGGATCGGATCGAGGCCATAAACCAGCGCGGGCATGGGATCGACGAAGAAGCAGGCCTTCAGGCCATGACGGGCCAACTGCTCCAGCTGCCAGGCCACGCCGACCCCGGCGGGCTCCAGCGAGCGTTCCGCGACGGTGGCGCGATCGAGCCCGGCGACATGATGCCGCCACATCAATTCAGTGTCGATCGTGATGAAGACGCGGGTGGTCATGCCGCCCAGTGTTAGCCGGACGGCGTGAACAAACTACCAATCGCCGCTCAGGGCACGACGCCGTAGCGGGCATATTGCTCGTCGATACGCGGCCACATCAGCCGCGCCGCGGCAAGATCCTGTTCGGCGGCCTTGTCGCCCTTCTTCTTCAGGATGATACCGCGCAGGAAGAGGCTGGCACTCATATCCGGCGCGACATCGAGCGCGGCGTTGAGGTCGGTAAGTGCATCGTCCATCCGCCCGAGACGGTAATAGACCAGCGCCCGGCTGTCGTAGATCGCAGCCGGCTGCTCGGCCATTTCAATCGCGCGGGTGCAGTCCTTGAGCGCGGTGTCCAGCGCGACGTTCAGCGTACCCTTGACCCAACAGCGGCTGTTCAGCAGGTCCGCCTTACCCGGATTGGCCTTCACCACCCCGTCCAGCGCCGCGACTGCCTCGTCGGACCGTTTTGCCTCCGCCAGAAGGTCGGCCTGCAGCGTGACATAGGACGCCTTTTCGTCGCCTCCCGCGTCGATCCGTTCCGCGATCATCGACAGCGCGTCATCCTGCTCCCCTTTACGAAAGCGCAGCGTCGCCACGGTGTTCACCGCGCCGATCGAACCAGGGTCGAGCGCAAGCGCCTGTTCCGCATCCTTCAGCGCGGCGGCGTCGTTCCGGATCTGCTGGAACACGCTCGCCCGGCTGAGATACAGGTCGGCGGTCGGTGCCAAGGCGATCGCCTTGTCGAGATCCGCCTTGGCGGCCTTCCAATCCCAGACGCTCAGGTTGAAGTTCGCCCGATTCTCATAGCCCAGTGCCTCGTCCGGCTGCTGGGCGATGGCCCTGCCATAGGCAGCGAGGATCGGCTGCAGGGCGCCGCTGCGCCGCGCGTCCTCCACCTGCCGCCAGCCGGAAGGGTAGCTGGCCGGCGCGATCGCCTTCAGCAACCGATTCTTGGCAAGCGACACCTGGCTGCGGGTCGCAGGGATGTCCTTCGGCGCGATTTCCAGCCCAAGATTCTCGACGCGGTCCTCGACCCGCAAGTTGCCACCGGCAAGCGCGGTGGTGCGGGAGATGCGCGCCCCGGCAAGTGTCGGCGGGAGGCTCTGGTCGCCCTCCAGGACGAAGCCCTCGCCTCCCGCGGGCAATTGCACGCTGGTTCGATAGACGATCGTCGCGGGGGCACCTGCGGCGACCGGGATGTCCTTCCACGCGGGCCGCACGCGATCGGGCGCGAAGGTGATCTCGGAGATCGTCTTGTCCAGCAGCAACCGGTAGCGGCCGTTCTCGACATTCCATGGGCTGGTCGCGATCCCGGTCGCACGGATCGTCCCCGTGGCGGTTTCCGGGTCATAGTCGATGCTGCTGTCGAAGATGATCGCACCATCCCCGACCAGGCGTGTCGCGGTGCGTTGCGCGCCCTCGTTGCGCTGCTCCTTGGTCATCTGGCTCGAAGCCGCCTGAGTCATGCCAGCCGCCGCGCCGCGCATGCGCAGCTTTACGGTGAACGGCGCCGGCAGCCGCAAGCCCGCACGCTGATCATAGTTCAGGTCGACTTCCACCAATGGCCGGGCCGGCGCCCGCGTTTCGAGTGGCGTCAGCTCCGCCCCCTCCGCCCGAAGCGGCAGCACGTGGCGAAATGCCGGAGCATCGTCGAGATCGGCCAGCCGGGTGCCCGATCCGGTGCCGTCCAGCCAGAGTAGCTTGCCGCCCACGGTCGCGCTCACGAGCACATGATCGAACGCGCCCGGGCTCGGCAACCTGACCGGCACCTGGTCCCCCAGTTCCATGCTGGCGGCGACGGCCTCGGCATCGATGTTCAGCGCACGCAGCATGGCGAGCAGGAGCAGGGTCTTGGCCTTGCAGTCGCCATAGCGGAGCGACCAGGTCTGCGCCGGCGTCTGCGGGACATAGTTGCCGCCGTCCATGCCATTGAACAGATAGCGGACCTCGTCCTGCACCAGGCGCAACGCCGCCGCCGCGCGGACGCGCGGGTCCGTGGATTTCGCAGCGATCTTGGCCACTTCGGCGGCAAGCGGGCTTCCCGGTGCGATCAGCCCGTCGGTCTTGTAGAGCGGTGCCATTACCCGCGAGATCGATGCCCAATCGGCGAAGCTCGATGCCTCGAGGATCGGCAGCTTGCGATAGCGGACCGGCGCGTCCGCCGGCAGCTCGGGCAGCTTCGCGAGCGGCAGCGGGATCTCGATTTCGTTGAATCCACCCTTGGCGACCACCTGGGGCTTCAGCCCGTCGACATAGGTGCGCCAGCCAAGCGCCGTGCCCACCGGCCAGCTAAGACGCGCCCGCGCGAACTTGGCACGGGCAGGATCGGTGAGGAGTCCCTGTGCCGCCTGGACATTGCCCTGCAGCGCCTTGTCGCGGCTGGTGGTGGAAAAGGATATGCGCAGGACGTCGCCCACGCGAAGCCCCTCCGCCTGGAGCGTCGCCGTCAGCAACCCGTTGAGCTGGCGCTGCTCCATCTGCTCCTCACGGCGCAACACCTGGAAAGGCTGCTTGCCTGCCACCAGGTCGATGACCTCCCGGCCGCGAAGAATCTGGGCGCGGTGGATGATCAGGTCGCCGGCGTCGGGCTGCCAGGGCAACTTGATCTGGCCCACGTCGCTCAGCATCTGCGCCGACACGGCGCGGACTGCCTGGTCGGTATAGGACCAGAGCTGGCCATCCGAAACACGCTGCTGCTGGTCCAGGATGATGATCGCCGGATCCGCGTCGGTCAGCTTCGCTACATCGGGCTCGGGCGCAGCCGATACCCAGGCGGGAGCCGCCTGGTAGAGCGGCTTGTCACCGGCATGCGCCGCCCCCGCCGCGCATAGAAATGGAATCAGCGAAACGCCACCACGCCACATCAGTCTTTCCCCCCGGTATTGGGTAAGGAAAGTAGCGGCTCGCAACCGGCGCACAAGCGAAGTTATCGTGCAGGAACCATGCAGATGCCGCCACGCGAGCTTCGGCTCGTCTCGCGCCGTCCGCTCTATTCTACCGGGCGTGGTAGAAGTCGTAGACCTGTTGCGCGACAGCGGCGGAAACCCCGGGGGCTTTCTTCAAATCCTCCAAGCTGGCGTTGCGCACTGCCCGCCCGGTGCCGAAGTGCATCAGCAGCGCCTTTTTGCGCGCCGGGCCGATGCCCGGAACCTCGTCCAGCGGCGACGCGCCGATCGCCTTGGCGCGCTTGTCGCGATGGGCGCCGATCGCGAAGCGGTGGACTTCGTCGCGCAGCCGCTGGAGATAGAACAGCACTGGCGAATTGACGGGCAGCGTCAGCTCGCGCCCGTCCATCAGGTGGAACACCTCGCGCCCGTCGCGGCCGTGATGCGGCCCCTTGGCGACGCCGACCAGGCAGACATCCTCGATGCCCAGATCCTCCAGCACGCCCTTGACTGCGTTCAGCTGCCCGCGCCCGCCGTCGATCAGCACCAGGTCCGGCCAGTCGCCCTGCGTCCGGTCCGGATCCTCGGCCTGCGCGCGGGCGAAGCGGCGGCCGAACACCTCGCGCATCATGCCGTAATCGTCGCCTGCGATCGTCTCGGGGCGCTTGATGTTGAACTTGCGGTACTGGTTTTTGCGGAAGCCTTCGGGTCCCGCGACCACCATCGCCCCCAGCGCGTTGGTGCCCTGGATGTGGCTGTTGTCGTAAACCTCGATGCGGTTCGGCGGCTCGGGCAGCTCGAACAGGTCGGCGACCTCGGCCAGCAGCTTGGCCTGGGTGGTGCTCTCCGCCAGCCGCCGGTCGAGCGCCTCCACGGCGTTGCGCTGCGCCTGTTCCAGCAGCCGCCGGCGCGGTCCGCGCTGCGGCACCCCGATCGCCACCTTGTGCCCCGAACGCTCGGCCAGCGCCTCGGAGAGCAGCCTCGCCTCCTCCAGATTGCGGTCGACGAAGATCGTCTTGGGCGGCGGCACTTCCTCGTAGAATTGCATCAGGAACTGCGTCAGCACTTCGTCTTCGGGCACTTCGTTGGTGTGCGCCGGGAAGAAGCTGCGATGCCCCCAATTCTGCCCGCCGCGGATGAAGAAGGCTTGGACTCCCATCACGCCGGACTTGCAGGCAAGCGCGAAGATGTCGACGTCGCCGACACCTTCGGCGTTGATCGCCTGGCTACCCTGGATGAAGGTCAGCGCCTTCAGCCGGTCGCGCAGGATCGCCGCCAGCTCGAAGTCCAGGTTCGCCGCAGCCGCTTCCATCTGCTCGCCCAGCTTGGCCTGGACCTGGGTCTTTTTGCCCTGGAGGAAGTTGCGCGCATCCGACACCAGGTCGGCATAGCCTTCGGTGTCGATCCGCCCCACGCACGGTGCCGAGCAGCGGCGGATCTGGTACAGCAGACACGGCCGGTCGCGCGTCGAGAAGAAGCCGTCGGTGCACGACCGCAACAGGAACAGCTTCTGCAACGCGTTGAGCGTCTGGCGCACCTGCCCCGCCCCGGCGAACGGGCCGAAATAGTCGCCCTTGTAGCGCCGCGCGCCGCGATGGAGCTGGACCCGGGCGAAATCGTGATCCTGCCGCAGCAGGATGAACGGGAACGACTTATCGTCGCGCAGCAGCACGTTGTAGGGTGGCCGATAGCGCTTGATCAGCTGCGCCTCGAGCAGCAGCGCCTCGGCTTCGTTGTTGGTGGTGACGATCGTCATCGACCGCGTCTGCGCGACCATGCGCTGCAACCGCTTCGACAGGCGAGTGACCTGGGTATAGTTGGTGACGCGGTTCTTCAGCGCGCGCGCCTTGCCGACATACAGCACGTCGCCGCGCGCATCCTGCATGCGATACACGCCCGGGCGCACCGGCAGCGTCGCCAGCACGTTGCGGATCGCCGCGACGCCCGCCTCCAGGTCCGGCGTTTCCGCGCCGCGGACCGTGTAGGTCGCGGTCTCCTCGTTGAATCGATTGGGGGAATTGGGGTCGGACATTACCAGCCGATCTAGGGAGTCGTGCGCCGTCGCGCTACTTCTGCGCCGCGGCGTTTTCCATCCGCGCCGCCTCGGCCTCGATCTGGTTCATCATCTCCTGCGCGCGCAGGCCGACATCCTCGCGTTCGCGCTTCTCCTGCGCGTGGTGGCGCAGTGCCAGGACGAGCACCGCCGCTGCCAGCACGAGCGTGACGATGCCGGCGATCTGGAGCCAACGATAGCGGGGGTTCGGTGCCATGCGACAGCCTTAGCCGCGCTTCGCCTCGCCGTCATGAAAAATGCCGCTCCCAGGCATCCCCGAGAGCGGCATCTGAACCTTGCGAGGCGGTCGAACTCAGTTGAGCCGGCCAAGCCCCGAGATCGTGTGGTCGACCAGCGAGCGGTCGGCAGCGGCATCGTGCTTCTGCGCGATGATCGCGGCAGCCGCCTGAGTCGCCGCGTCGGCTGCCTTGGCGCGGATCGCGTCCACGGCGGCGCGTTCGGCCGCGGCGATCTTGTCCTCGGCCATCTTGGCGCGACGGACCGTCAGCTCGGTCGCGTCGGCCTCGGCCTTGGCAAGCACGCCCTTTGCTTCTTCCTCGGCATGGGCGATCATCGCCTGCGCCTCGGTTTCGATCGACGCGATCTTGCGCGCATATTCGTCGCGCAGCGCCTCGGCCTCGGCGCGAAGCTGCTTGGCTTCGTCCAGCCGCGAGCGGATCGCCGCGATCTGGTTGTCCAGTCCGCGGGTGATCGCCGCCGGCACGCGCTTGAACACCAGCACGGCCAGGAAAACCGCCATCGCGATCGAAACCCAGACGGTGGCGTCCAGCCCGAACACCGAAGGATCGGGATGATGCGTGCCCGTCGGGCCGATGCCGCCCTCTTCGGTCGACAGCGCGTGCTCGCCGGTGTCACGCAGGGCCATGCCCTCGCCGTGACGCGCGGCGGTCAGATTGTTGTCGACCGCCACGCCGGCGTCCTGTGCCTGTGCCTGTGCCTGTGCCTGTGCCTCAGCCATGGAGCACCGCCTTCACTGCATTCTCGGCTTCCACAGCCGAAACCTCGGCGCCCGACAGGCGTGCGACGATGTCGCGCGCGGCGTCGGCCGCCACTGCCTCGATCTCCGCGGTCGCTGCGACGGTCGCGCTGGCGATGCGAGCCTCGGCCGCGGCGATCGCCGCTTCCTGGGTGGCACCGGCAGCCTTGAGCCGCGCTTCCGCAGCCGCAGCACCCTGCGCCCGCGCTTCGGCAACCCGCGAGGTCGCCGCTTCGCGCGCTGCATTCTCACGCGTCCGCCACTGCTCCTCCGCCGTGTCGGCAGCCGTGCGGGCAGCATCCGCCGCCGCCAGGTCGCTCGTCACGGTCTGGTCGCGCAGATCGACGGTGGACAGCACCCGGGGCAGCATGCCCAGGCCGACCACGAAGAAGACGAAGCCGAACGCCAGCAGCGTCCAGAAGATCTGGGACGCGTAGGTATCGGCGATCTGTTCTATCTGAGGCATTGCAATCCCATGCCGAAAACGGGCCGGCACATGGGCCGGCCCGGAACCGTTAGGCGACGAAGATCAGCAGCACTGCAACGACGAATGCGAGCAGGCCGAGAAGCTCGGCGGCCGCGAAGCCGATGAACATGTTGCCCTGCTGGCTGGCAGCGGCACCCGGGTTGCGCAGCGCGCCCTGCAGGTAAGCCGAGAAGACGTTGCCCACGCCCAGCGCGGCCAGGCCGGCGCCGATTGCTGCAAGGCCGGCGCCGAGGAGCTTGATCGAGTCTGCGTCCATTTGAGATACTCCCTAGAAAAGTTCGAAGTTGGTCAGGAAAAGCGGATCAATGATGGTCGTGCAGGTGCACGGCATCGTTGATGTAGAGCGAAGTCAGCAGCGCGAAGACATAGGCCTGCACGCCCGCCACCAGCATTTCGAGTGCCGACACACCGGCCATCAGCGCGAAGCTCGGCACGCCGACCAGGATGCCCAGGCCCGCGCTGGTGTTACCCGCGTTGATGATGAAGCCGGCCAGCACCTTGAGCAGGATGTGCCCCGCGGTCATCGCCACGAAAAGCCGCAGCGCCAGGCTGAACGGGCGCACCATGAACGAGACGAACTCGATCGGGGCCACGAGCAGCAGCACCGGGATCGGCGTGCCCTTCGGCGCGAACAGCGAGAAGAAGCGGAAGCCATGCTTGGCGAAGCCGACGACCAGCACGATCGCGAAGCTCAGGATCGCCAGCACGCCGGTGACGGTGAAGTGGCTGGTGACCGTAAAGGGGTGCACGCCGACGATGCCGAACGGCAGCAGGCCGAGCACGTTGGCGAACAGGATGAACATGAACAGCGAGAACACGTAGGGCGTGAACTTGCGCCCTTCCTTGCCGATGTTCGCCTTCAGAAGGTTGTCGATGAAGTTGGTGAAGGTCTCGACCATCATCTGCCAGCGTCCCGGCACGATCGCGCGCTTCAGGCCGCCCAGCATGAACACCCACAGCGCCACGGCCGCGACGCACATCCACAAGGCCGAGTTGGTGAACGCGATCTGGTGGCCGGCCAGGTTGAAGCCGTCCCAGATGGTCTGCACCTCGAACTGGTGCATTGGATCGATCTTGCCGCCGCCTGCCGCCACGTTCGTTTACCCTCAGGTCCAATTAGCCAAAGCGCCCGAAGGTTTTCACTTCGAGCGCTGGTTCGAAATCCGTATGATGTTCCTGAAAGCACTCGCAATTCCGAGGAAAAGGAGCGTCAACAGGAGCCAGGGTGACGTGCCGAGCAGCCAATCGAGCGTATAGCCGATCACTGCCCCGCCGATCATGCCGCCGATCAGTTCGGCCAGCACCCGATTGCCCAGGCGATAATTGGCATCAGCCTCGCCCGTCGGTGCGCCGTTCCTGACCGCCTCTTCCAATTTTGCCCGCCTCAGCCGCTCGTCGAGCGACGTGATGCGTGCATCCTCCTGAAGGGGTTTCAGCCCGGGCTCTTCCTCTGCCATCCCGCCTCTCCTTACCCGTTTAGAAGGTGGCCAGCCGCGATGTGCCGAGGGCGAACCCGCCAGGCACCGGCGCTTTAGGAAGGGCCGCCGGGCGAGTCAACCTTTGCAACAATTCGGTAAGGCTCCGTTCATCGGCGTGGGCGGCGTGCAAGTCACGGCATGACGAAAGGATTTTCCCGGGTATAGTCGCGGGCATGCCTGGAGAGCCCTCCGACAATAGCGGTCATCGCGCGCGGCTGCGACAGCGTTTGTTCGAAGGCGGGCCCGACGCCCTGCTCGACCATGAACTGATCGAATATCTGCTCGCCCTGGCGATCCCCCGCCGCGACACCAAGCCGCTGGCCAAGGCGCTGCTGCACGAATTCGGCGGCATCGCCGGCTTGCTCACCGCCGATGCCGAGGCGCTGGCGCGGGTGCCCGGCATGGGCGAGACCAGCGCCGCCGCGCTGAAGGCCGCCCATGCCGCCGCGCTCCGCCTGCTGCGCAGCCAGGTCGCCGCGCGGCCGGTGCTCGCCAACTGGCAGGCGCTGCTCGACTATCTCCGCGCCGACATGGCGCACCATGTCATCGAGCGGGTGCGGGTCCTGCACCTCAATTCCAAGAACATGCTGATCCGCGACGAGCTGATGAACGAAGGCTCGGTGGACGAGGCCCCGGTCTATGTCCGCGAAGTGATCCGCCGCGCAATCGACCTGGGCTCCGCGGCGATCATCCTGGTCCACAACCACCCCTCAGGCGACCCCTCACCCTCGCGCGCGGACATCGAGATCACCCGAGCAGTGGCCGAAGCCGGCAAGCGGCTCAACATCACCGTCCACGACCACGTCATCATCGGCACCGAAGGGCATACGAGTCTCAGGGCGAAGGGGCTGATCTAGGCCGTAGAGTTATAAAAGAGCGGCTTGTCGGAAAGCGCCCCAATTTCGGTCGTTTAGGCGTGCTACGGGGATCACGAAACCGGCCATTCCACATTGCGAGCCAGTCGCGTTCTTCAGGGCTCAATGGCTGCTTCCGGCAATTCGATTGAGCGTTCTTCAGGAGGCGAACACAGGGCTTTGACCACGTCGTAGTAGTTGTTCCCACCCTCATCAGACTGGCAGTTCACCAAGCGCATACCGGCTCGTGCGAGATGCGCGGCATAGACGGCTGCTCCTAAGGAGATCGATGTGCGGCCGGTCAGCGTATCGCTCCACGTGCACACCTCGCGAGGGGCGCTGAACAGGAAACGTCCGCCCGGTTCTAGCGCACTTGCCACCCTGTGAAAGAGCTTCCGCTGGTCCTCGGCGTTCAGCAGGAAAACAAATCCGATGGACACGGCGCCGGCGAAGGTCCGGCCAAAGAAGTTACTGGTTTGGGCTGCTTCACAGGCGGCAGGCATGTCTGGAAAATGCCGACGAAAAGCCGACAGTAGAGAGGGCGACGCATCCATTCCCCACACGGTAAAGCCCTTGCGCACGAGTGTCTGGGCGATTGGCACGCCGGACCCGCAGCCTATGTCTAAAATCGCGGCCGATGAACGCAGATAGTTAGTCGCCCACGATCCGACCAACGCTGAGCCGAACTCTGATCGGAGAGCCATGAACTGGTGAGCTACTGCATCCCAGCCAGCGGAATGGTCGATCGTCACGCTGCAACCTCACCGACAGATCCGCGGCTACTAGCGGCTCCGCAAGCTGCCGACACCAATCTCATCGCCGATCGCTTGCCGGAGGGCAGCTTTTGCCTGCTCACGCCTAAAAGCTGACGGTCGGCAAACCACCCATAGGTGGCCGTCCAGCCCTTACACCAAACGCGGTCGTTATGGGCCCACAGCGCAAGACCTCACCGCAGGAGGGAAAGGCCGCTCCCACCATTCCACGGCGAAGGCCGGGGCTCAGATTCGACGAACTCTGAAGCGGCAGCCCGCCCTCGATACCATATTGCGGCTGGGCCCCGGCCTTCGCCGGGGAACAGCTGCAGGCCGCTGATCGGCGAGCCTGAACACCCTCACCCGTTAGGGCGATTCCGCGCCTTCTCTCGATCCGGCTGCTTGTGCCCGTGATGCGGATCCGGCGTCGCGGTCGGCGAAGGTCCGGGGGTAGGCTGCGCCGCCTGGGTGGCAGGGGTCGGCGTGGGAGCGGGCCCCGGCACTCGTGCCGCTTCGGCGGGATCGCCGGGCGGCGCATCGTCGGTCGCCGCCGCCGGGTCGGCCGGGGGTTGGGGTGCCTGCGGGCCGGCCTGCGGCTGCGTTTCGGGGTTCGTCGTACCGGGTCGCGGCGCGTCCTGCGCCACACCCGGCGCAGCGAACATCAGGCAGCCGGTTATCATCAATGCCTTGAGCATGATCCGATCTCCTCGTCGGCTTCGTCTCGCGCCCCGCCGGCAAGAACCGCGGCCGCAGCAGAAACCTTCTGGAAACCGAATGCTCTACGTCCGCGCAGGTTCCGGCGCGGGTCCATTTGCGGCGCCCCGCCCCCGCTGCTAGATGGCGGCGCATCCTATCTGCCTGCGCGGCACCGCGCGGCTTCGAGTCCAAGAGGAACACCATGGTCCCCCGTTATGCCCGCGCCGAGATGACGGCGATCTGGTCCCCCGAAGCACGCTTTGCCATCTGGTTCGAGATCGAGGCGCACGCGACCGAAGCGCTGGGCGAGCTGGGCGTGGTGCCCAAGTCCGCAGCCAAGGCGCTGTGGGACTGGTGGGCGACCAAGCCGACCATCGACGTCGCCGCGATCGACGCGATCGAGGCCGTCACCAAGCACGACGTGATCGCCTTCCTCACCTGGGTCGCCGAACAGGTCGGCGACGAAGCCCGCTTCATGCATCAGGGCATGACCAGCTCGGACGTGCTCGACACTTGCCTCTCGGTCCAGCTCGCCCGCGCCAGCGACATCCTTCTCGCCGATCTCGACCAGCTGCTCGAAACCCTCAAGCGCCGCGCCTTCGAGCACAAGCTCACCCCGACGATCGGCCGCAGCCACGGCATCCATGCCGAGCCGGTGACCTTCGGCCTCAAGCTTGCCGAGGCCTATGCCGAGTTCAAGCGCAACCGCGAACGCCTGGTCGCCGCCCGCGCGGACATCGCCACCTGCGCCATCTCGGGCGCGGTCGGCACCTTCGCCAATATCGATCCGCGCGTCGAAGCGCATGTCGCCGAAAAGCTCGGCCTTTCGATCGAGCCGGTTTCCACCCAGGTGATCCCGCGCGATCGCCACGCGATGTTCTTCGCCACGCTCGGCGTGATCGCCAGCTCGGTCGAGCGCCTCGCGGTCGAAGTACGCCACTTGCAGCGCACCGAAGTGCTCGAGGCCGAGGAATATTTCTCGCCCGGCCAGAAGGGCAGCAGCGCGATGCCGCACAAGCGCAATCCGGTGCTGACCGAGAACCTCACCGGCCTTGCCCGCATGGTCCGCAGCGCGACTATCCCGGCGATGGAGAATGTCGCTCTGTGGCATGAGCGCGACATCAGCCACTCCTCCGTCGAGCGCTATATCGGCCCCGACGCGACGATCACGCTCGACTTCGCCCTCACCCGCCTCAACGGCGTGATGGACAAGTTGCTCGTCTATCCGGTGCGCATGCAGAAGAATCTCGATCGCATGGGCGGCCTCGTCCACTCGCAGCGCGTCTTGCTCGCGCTCACCCAGGCCGGCGTCAGCCGCGAGGACAGCTACCGCCTCGTCCAGCGCAATGCGATGAAGGTCTGGGAGTCCGACGGCGAACTCTCGCTGCTCGAACTGCTCAAGGCCGATCCCGAAGTGACCGCCGCGCTGTCGGTGGAGGAACTCGAGGACAAGTTCGACCTGGGCTACCACTTCGCGCAGATCGATACGATCTTCGCGCGTGTGTTCGGGTGAACCCAACCCACAAGGCCCTGCGTGACGGCACCCGTGAGGCGCATGAGCGCGTGGATGCGGCGTTCGCCGGGTTCGACCTAACCGATCGTGCCCAGTACGCCGCCTTCCTGCACGCGCATGCCGAAGTGCTGCTGCCGCTCGAGGCGGCACTGGACGCCGCCGGCGCAGAACGGGTCACGCCCGACTGGCCGTTGCGCAAGCGGGCCACGCTGATCGCCGAGGACCTGGCGTTCCTGCGCGATGCAAGCCCCGATGCCGGGCCATCCGACACGCCGGCATGGCGGCTGAACACGCTCGAAGAGGTTGCGGGCGCGCTCTATGTGCTCGAAGGGTCGCGGCTCGGCGGCAAGTTCCTGGCGCGCCAATTGCCCGCCGACTTCCCCCGCGCCTATCTTGCTCCAGATCAACCGGCTGAGAACTGGCGCAATTTGCTGGATCGTCTCGACGCGATACTATACGAGCCTGCAGGATTGCAGTCCGCCCTCGCTGCCGCGCACCAAGCTTTTGCAGCCTTTGAGCGTTCCGCTTTGCGTCGGACGAAGATCAAGGACTGAGAGTGGCGGACCAGAAACCCGGATTCGAGGTCGATCTTACCAATTGCGACCGTGAACCGATCCACGAACTCGGTGCGATCCAGCCGTTCGGCTTCCTGCTGGCGCTGTCCACCGACTGGATGGTGCGCCGCGCGTCCGCGAACATCGACCAGTTCTTCGGGATAAGCGCCGAGGATATGCTCGGCACGTCGGCGATCGCCCTGTTCGGCGAGCATGCCGTCCACACCATCCGCAACCGCCTCGCGATGCTGCGCGGGCCCGATGCGGTGGAGCGGCTGTTCGGGATCAGGCTGGCCGATGGGCGCCGCTTCGACTTCGCGCTGCACATGACCTCCGACACGGTCGTCATCGAGGGCGAGGCGACGCTGGAGGAAACGAGCACCGATGCCGGCTCGGCAATTCGCGCGATGATGGGCCGCCTCGACGAGACTCCCGACGAGACCGCCTTCTACCGCGAAGGTGCACGCCAGGTCCGCGCGCTGACCGGCTTCGACCGCGTCATGGTCTACCGCTTCGACACCGACGGTTCGGGCGTCGTAGTCGCGGAAGCCGCCCGCGCCGGGATCGGCAACTTCCTCGACCTGCGCTATCCCGCGACCGACATCCCCAAACAGGCGCGCCAGCTCTACATCCGCACGCCCTTCCGGATCATCGCCAACGTCAACGCGGAGCCGGTGCCGATCCTCCCGCGCCTTGATGAGACCGGCGCGCCGATCGACCTCTCGCTCTCGGTCCTGCGCTCGGTATCGCCGATCCACATCGAATATCTCAAGAACATGGGCGTCGGCGCCTCGCTGTCGATCTCGATCATCGTCGAGGGCAAGCTCTGGGGCCTGTTCGCCTGCCATCATTACAACCACCGCCGCCCCAGCTTCGAACGGCGCTCGATCGCCGAGCTGTTCGGCCAGATGTTCGCACTGAAGCTGGAAAGCCGCGAGCGCCGCGACCTGTCCAAGTTCGAGACCGCGGCCCGCGCCAGCAGCGATCGCCTGCTCGCCGCGGTGGCCGGCGACGCGACGCTGCTCGACAATCCGGACTGGCTCGCGGCGATGCTGCGCGAAACGGTGCCGTGCGACGGCATCGCCATCTGGATCAACGGCAAGTGCTCGCACACCGGCCTGACTCCGCCCCCCGAGGCATTTCCCGCGCTGGTGCGGCGCCTGAACGCGATGGCCGCGGGCCGGATCTTCGCGACCGACCATCTCGTCGGGACCCTGCCCGCCGCGGCCGACTATCAGGATGTCGCCGCGGGCATGCTCAGCATCCCGATCTCGCGTTCGCCGCGCGATTACGTGATGCTGTTCCGCCAGGAAAAGCTGCGCACGGTTAAATGGGCGGGTGATCCGCACAAGCCGGCTCAACTCGGCCCCAACGGTGCCCGCCTCACGCCGCGCAAAAGCTTCGAGCTGTGGAGCCAGGAGGTGCGCGGTCGCTCCGATCCGTTCACGCCGGTGGAAATCCGCATCGCCGAGATGCTGCGCGCCTCGCTGATCGAAGTGGTGCTGCGCCTGTCCGACGACGCGCAGGAAGAGCGCCGCCGCTTCTCCGAACGCCAGGAACTGCTGATCGCGGAACTCAACCACCGCGTCCGCAACATCCTGAGCCTGATCCGCGGGCTCGTCCGCCAGTCGCTCGATCCGGAGGCCGACACCCGCAACACGATCGCGTTGCTGGAGGGCCGCATCGAGAGCCTGGCGCGCGCGCACGACCAGATCACCCAGGACAATTGGAGCGCCGCCCCGCTCGGCCGGCTGATCGAGACCGAGGCCGCGGCCTATCTCGCCAGCAAGAGCCAACGTCTGTCGTGCAACGGTCCGGCGGTGCTGCTCGCCCCCAACGCCTTCTCCACCATGGCGCTGGTCTTCCACGAGCTGATGACCAACTCCGCCAAATATGGCGCGCTGTCGGATAGCGGCACGGTCGACGTGACTTGGCAGATCAACGAAGAGGGCGACCTGCACATCCGCTGGCGCGAGCGTGGAGGTCCGCCGGTGCAGGCGCCCAAGCGCCAAGGCTTCGGCACCACCATCATCCAGCGCTCGATCCCCTATGATCTGGGCGGCACTGCTACGGTTCGCTACGCGCTGACCGGGCTGGAGGCGGATTTCTGCGTACCCGCCCGCCACATCAGCCGCGAAGAGCCCGGGCGGGCCGCGCCGGCCGCGCCGGCGGCAGTGACGCTGGCGCCGGGCGAGGCCGCGCCGGTGGTGAAGCCGCTCTCGGGCGTGGTCCTGCTGGTCGAGGACAGCCTGATCATCGCCATGGATGCCGAGGACATCCTGACTCGCCTCGGGGCGACACGCGTGGTCACCGCCGCCACCATCGCCCAGGCGCAGCGCGAGCTTGCCGCCGAGCAATTCGAGCTGGCGGTACTCGACGTCAATCTCGGCTCCGAGACCAGCCTGCCCGTCGCCCAGTCGCTGCGGGACCGCGGCACGCCCTACATCTTCGCGACCGGCTATGGCGAGCAGCTCCGCCTGCCCGAGGAGCATGAGGGCGCGACCGTCATCCAGAAGCCCTATACGATCGTCAGCCTCGGCGGCGGCATCGCGCGGGCGCTGCGTCCGGAGGGCTGAGCAGCCGCTTGCACTGTGGATTTGCCGGCCTAAGCAAAGGTGCGGATCATCCACGGAGGCGGGCATGGCGATCGGCGCAACGGTAGGCAGGAGCGGCATCAACGAACTGGCCGACGTGCTGGTCGTCCAGCATCTGTTGAACCGCTGGCTCAAGGTGCAGGGCGAGCCGACCCTGCAGGCCGATGGCGATGCCGGCGCGCGCACGCTCGCGGCGATCACTGCCTTTCAGACGCGCGTCCAGCAAAGCTCCAGGCCGGACGGACGCATCGATCCAGGCGGCCTCACCTGGAACGCCCTGTCGAGCTGGACGCCGCCCTCGGCACTGCTGAGCGGCGCCGCATGGTGGCAGGCGAACCAGGGCCGATACCCGAACAGCGCGCGCTTGGACGACCTCGCCCCCGCGTTCCGCAAAAAGGTCACGGCGTTCCTCGATGCATTGGAGGGTGCCGGCGCCAGCGTCGACATTGCGTCCACCCGCCGCGATCTTCGCCGGGCACAACTCATGTCGCATAGCTGGCGGATCGCCAGGGGCACGCTCCAGCCCGACGACGCACCGTCGATCCTGGGCGTGCCGATCGCCTGGCAGCACGCAACGCCGGCCCGGTCGCGCGCGGCGGCGCAGGAGATGGCCGACCGGTTCGAGATCGCCTTCGAACCCTCGCTCACCTCGCTGCACATCGAGGGCCGCGCGATCGACATGACGATCAGCTGGGCCGGCACGCTCCGCATCCGCGACCACGCCGGCAGACTTCGCAGCCTCACGACGCCGCGTTCGGGCAACACCAACCGCGATCTCCACGCAGTCGGCGCAAGTTACGGCGTGCTGAAGCTGCTATCCGACCCGCCGCACTGGAGCGAAACCGGACGGTAAATCGCCGCTGGTGCCGGCGGTCAGGCTTGGACGCGGTGGATGAACGCTTGCACGATCACCTCGAAACGCTCGGGATCGTCAAACGCGCGCGCGACGAGCATCGCCCCATAGACGGCCGCCATGAACGTTTCCGCCTCCACTGCGGGCGACGCGTCCAGCTTCATCGTGCCCTGCTCTACGCCTAGCGAGAGCACATGCTCGAGCCACCTCGCGAGATCGATGAAGTGCCCGCGTACCGACGTCGCGATTTCCGGCGGCAGGCTGGGCAGCTCCGCGGCAAGCACAGCGGCGAGGCAGAACGGCGCGGTCTGGTCTTTTATGCAGCGTTCCCAATATCCCGTATAAGTCAGAAGCTGCTCCATCGCGATCGGTGAGCCTTGCTCGAGCGCCGCGATCTGCGCCCGGATCGCCAGGCGGCCCTGCTCGACCACCCTCACCACCAGATCTACCTTCGACGGAAAGTGGTGGTGGATGCTGGCCTTGCGGATACCGAAGCGCTCCGCGAGATCAGCATAGCTGAACCCGTTATATCCGCCGCGCATGATGAGCCGGGCAGCCTCTCCCACGAGCTTTCCCGCAGTCTCACTCAACACAACCGCCATCTGAACCTACCTTCCGGTAGGTCCATATGTTCTCGGCAGCGCCCATTGCAACGCACCGTGAGCGGAATCCCGGACTCGCCCTCCAAAGCGCCTTGACGAATGATCTACCTACCAACTAGTAGGTTGGCATCTTAGGAGATACATGATGCAACGATCCACGGCCACAGGCTACGCAGCTTCCGAAGCGTCCAACTGGCTCAAGCGCTATTACTTCCTCCGGTTCGCAGTGGCAGCGATCTGGGTCGCCATGGCCTTCACGGTCGCAAAAGAATCGCAGCTCCTCGCCGCCGTCCTGCTCGCCGCCTATCCCGCATGGGACGCAGTCGCGAACATCCTCGATGCACGCCGCAGCGGCGGATTATCCCGTAACAAGAGCCAGTCGCTGAACGTCCTCGTCAGCCTGGTGACCGCAGCTGCGGTCGGCGTGGCGCTCGGCCACAGCCTCAATGCGGTTCTCGCCATATATGGCGTGTGGGCGGCACTGGCAGGCCTGTTCCAACTCGCGACCGCAATAGGGCGCTGGCGGCGCTTCGGTGCGCAGTGGGTCATGATCCTCAGCGGCGCCCAGTCGGCGCTCGCCGGCATCTTCTTCATCAAGATGTCCGGCGGCAACGCCCCGGTCGGCATCGTCAACGTCGCGCCCTATGCGGCGTTCGGTGCCTTCTACTTCCTGGTATCGGCAATCTGGCTGGTGGTCGCCGACGTCCGCCGTGGCGGCGATCGAGCGCCCGCTTGAGTTCCTCGGCCGCCAGTCAGCGGGCGGCGCCGGGCCTCAGCCCAGCGCCGCCTTCAGCTTGGCGAAGAACCCGGTCGAATCCGGGCACTCCTCGCCGGTTTCGGTTGCACGGAATTCCTCCAGCAGCTCGCGCTGGCGCGCGGTCAGCTTGGTCGGCATCTCGACGGTCAGCTGCACCACCAAGTCGCCACGGCCGCGCCCCTGCAGGACCGGCATGCCGACTCCGCGCTGACGCACTTCGCGGCCCGACTGCGTGCCCGGCAGGATCTTCACGACATGCTGTTCGCCGTCGAGGCCCGGCAGGGTGATCTCGCCACCCAGCGCCGCGGTGGTGAAGCTGATCGGCGCGCGCGCGTACAGCGTGGTGCCCTCGCGCTCGAAGATCGCGTGCTTCTTGACGTGCAGGAAGATGTACAGGTCGCCCGCCGGCGCCCCGCGTGCGCCCGCCTCGCCCTCGCCGGTCAGGCGGATGCGCGTGCCTTCGTCGACACCGGGCGGCACGTTGATGCTCAGCGTCTTGGTCTTGTCGGTACGCCCTTCGCCGCGGCAGTCGCGGCACGGATCGGCGATGACCTGGCCGGCGCCGTGGCAGACCGGGCAGGTCCGCTCGACCATGAAGAAGCCCTGCTGCGCGCGCACCTTGCCATGGCCGTTGCACTGCTGACAGGTCTTGGCCTGGGTGCCCGGGTTCGCGCCCGATCCGGTGCAGGTTTCGCACACGGCGGAGACATCGACGGTGATCTCGGTATTCTTGCCGTGGAAGGCGTCTTCCAGCGTGATGTCCATGTCGTAGCGCAGATCGGCACCACGCAGGTTGGTGCGGCCGCCCCCGCGTCCGCCCATGAACTCGCCGAACACGCTTTCGAAGATGTCGCTGAACCCGCTAAAGTCCTGCGCGCCGCCGCCGGGACCGCCGCCCTGCTTGAACGCGGCATGGCCGAAGCGGTCATACGCCGCGCGCTTCTGCGGGTCCTTCAGGCAGTCATAGGCTTCGCTGATCGCCTTGAACTTGGCCTCGGAGTCGGTGCACCCCTGATTCTTGTCGGGATGGTACTTCATCGCGAGCTTGCGATAGGACGACTTGATCGTCGCCGCGTCCGCGGTGCGCTCGCATTCGAGCAGCTCGTAATAATCGACTTCGGTGGTCATCTTAAAAGCCCTCTCCCCTCCGGGGAGAGGGTTGGGAGAGGGGCAGTCCGATCACGATCGAACCACTCCGTTTACCCCACTCCCCCTCTCCCCGACCCTCTCCCCGGAGGGGAGAGGGAGGGGCGTTTCGTTACGCCTTGTTGTCGTCCACCTCGGAGAATTCGGCGTCGACGACTTCTTCGCCGCCAGCCTCGTTCCCCGCAGCCGCGCCCGCATTCGGCGAGGCATTCTCGGCCGACTGCTTCTCGTAAATCGCCTGACCCAGCTTCATCGCCACCTGGGCGAGGTTCTGTGCCTTGGCCTGCATCTCGTCGGCGTCGCCGCCTTCGATCGCAGTCTTCGTCTCGGCAACCGCGGCCTCGATCTCGCCCTTCAGCGAAGCATCGACCTTGTCGCCATTTTCCTGAAGCTGGCGCTCGGTGGTGTGCACCAGGCTCTCGGCATTGTTCTTGGCCTCGGCCGCAGCACGCCGCTTCTTGTCCTCTTCGGCGAAGCTCTCGGCGTCGCGGACCATCTGCTCGATGTCGTTGTCGCTGAGGCCACCCGAGGCCTGGATGCGGATCTGCTGCTCCTTGCCGGTGCCCTTGTCCTTGGCCGACACGTTGACCAGGCCGTTGGCGTCGATGTCGAAGGTCACTTCGATCTGCGGCACGCCGCGCGGTGCGGGCGGAATGCCGATCAGGTCGAACTGGCCGAGCATCTTGTTGTCGGCCGCCATTTCACGCTCGCCCTGGAAGACGCGGATCGTCACTGCCTGCTGATTGTCATCGGCAGTCGAATAGACCTGCGACTTCTTGGTCGGGATCGTGGTGTTGCGGTCGATCATGCGAGTGAACACGCCACCCAGCGTCTCGATGCCGAGCGACAGCGGAGTCACGTCGAGCAGCAGCACGTCCTTGACGTCGCCCTGAAGCACGCCCGCCTGGATCGCAGCACCGATCGCCACGACTTCGTCGGGGTTCACGCCGGTGTGCGGCTCCTTGCCGAAGAAGCTCTTCACGATGTCGCGGACCTTGGGCATGCGGGTCATGCCACCCACCAGCACCACTTCGTCGATCGCGTCCGCCTTCAGGCCCGCATCGGCCAGCGCCTTGCGGCACGGCTCCAGCGTGCGCTGGATCAGGTCGTCGACCAGGCGCTCGAGTTCGGCGCGGTTGATCGACTTCACCAGGTGCTTCGGCCCATTGGCGTCGGCGGTGATGAAGGGCAGGTTCACTTCGGTGGTCTGCGCCGAGGAAAGCTCGATCTTCGCCTTTTCGGCGGCTTCCTTCAGCCGCTGCAGCGCCAGCTTGTCCTTGGTGAGGTCGATGCCCTCGGCCTTGCGGAACTCGTCGGCCAGATACTGAACGATCTTGGAGTCGAAGTCCTCGCCACCCAGGAAGGTGTCGCCGTTGGTCGCCTTCACTTCGAACACGCCGTCGCCGATTTCCAGCACGGAGATGTCGAAGGTACCGCCGCCAAGGTCATAGACCGCGATGGTCTTGTTGCTGTCCTTGTCGAGGCCATAGGCAAGCGCAGCCGCGGTCGGCTCGTTGATGATGCGCAGCACTTCCAGGCCAGCGATCTTGCCGGCGTCCTTGGTCGCCTGGCGCTGGGCGTCGTTGAAGTACGCCGGAACCGTGATGACAGCCTGGCTGACGGTCTCGCCCAGATAGCTCTCGGCGGTTTCCTTCATCTTCTGCAGGATGAACGCCGAGATCTGCGACGGGCTATACTCTTCGCCGCCCGCCTTCACCCAGGCGTCGCCGTTCGGGCCGCGCGCGATCGCATAGGGCACCAGTTCGGTGTCCTTCTTGGTCACGGGATCGTCGAAGCGGCGGCCGATCAGGCGCTTCACTGCGAAGATCGTGTTGTCGCCGTTGGTCACTGCCTGGCGCTTGGCCGGCTGGCCGATCAGACGCTCGCCATCCTTGGCGAAGGCGACGATCGACGGGGTGGTACGTGCACCTTCCGCATTCTCGATGACCTTGGGCTTGCCGCCCTCCATCACCGCAACGCAGCTGTTGGTCGTCCCCAGATCGATACCGATTACTTTAGCCATGGTCCCTCAGTGGCCCCCAGTTTGAAAAATGATAAACGCGTGGTTCTCGGCGGCCCTTTTTTAGGCGCCGCAGGGAACCGTTTCCGGCGAGGGATATAGGTGGCCGCGCGCTTGCCGCAAGACGGACAAGATTCTACGACCCTCCCGAATTGGGAGTCAGCCGGATGCGCGCACTTGTCGGGATCGTTGCGGGAGCGTCGCTGCTCTGTGCCTGTCAGCAGAAGCCTGCCGAGCCGGTGTTGGAAAAGGCCTGGGCCAGGCTGCCCGCCGTCGCCGGCCGTCCCGGCGCGGCATATTTCACGCTGACCGGCGGCCGCCAGGCCGACAAGGTCGTACAAATATCGTCCAGCGCCGCCGGCCGTGCCGAACTGCACGAGACGGTGAAGCAGGACGGCGTCAACGCGATGCGGCCGCTTGGGGAACTCGCCTTGGGCGTCAACGAGAGCGTCGTATTCGCGCCGGGCGGCAAGCATGTGATGCTGTTCGACCTCGCGCCGACGGTGAAGCCGGGCGACCGGATCCCCCTGGTCGTAACGTTCGCCAGCGGCAAGCGGGTGGAGGCGCCGGCCCAGGTCGTCGGTGCGGGCGACCCGCAGCCCTGAGCGGCGCCCGCTCAGTCGAAGCGGTTGTACGCGGGCGGGTCGCTTGCCGGGAAGGACTCGTCCGAGCCCTCGTCGACGCAGTCCCAGACATCGTCCTCGCCTTCGTCCCGCATCGCGCCTGGCCCTGCGTCGCGGGTCTGGTCGAAGCTGCCCTTCACCGCACCCGATTGGGCGAAGGCGGCGGGCGTGATCTCCTCGCCTTCCTCCACGCGGCGCAGATAGCGGCCCAGCAGGAACGCGCCGGCGACCGCGGCGGCAACGCCGAACACTGCCCCGCCGCTTATTCCGATCTTGCGTTTGTTCCCCTGCATCATGCTCTCCAGAATAGGTTCTCGTGACCTGAAACGTGCCGGGCCCTTCCCGGCTGCATCGCCATCTCGCAATTTGTTCGTCCCGCTTGTCCGCCGCCGCCGCGCCGCTATCCTCCGCGTCCGGGGGAGTGCACCATGCCGCAGACGATCGACCGTTTCCGTTCCTCGACCGCCGGGTGGCTGCGCGGGTCGCTTGCCGGCTGGGGCACCCTGCTGCTACTGCTCGCCAGCTTCGTCGCGAGCTTCTATTTCCTGGCGCAGGGCACCTTGCAAGGCACCGCGCTTCTCGCGCCCGCCCTGCTTGCCGCCGCGCTCGGCATTATCGCCGCGAAGTGGCTGACCAATCTTGCTATCGCCTATGAGGTCACCGACGACCGGCTGATCCTCCACAGCGGCATCGTGATGAAGTCGATCGACGAGATCGAGCTTTACCGGGTCAAGGACGTGCGGATCGACTTTTCGATCATCAACCAGGCGGCCGACATCGGCACGATCACGCTCTGCTCGTCGGACGAGACCACGCGCGACCAGCCGCTGGTGATGCGGGACATCCCGCGCGCCCGCGCCCGCCGCGAGAAGCTGCGCACCCTGGTAAATGCCGCCCGCCAAAGCCGCGGCGTCCGCGAGATCGACTTGGCCGACGAGGACCTAGCCCCGCGCTGAGCGCAGCGCGCGCAAGTCGATCCCGAGCCGCTTGACCCGGTAGTAGAAGGTCTTGCGCGGGAGCCCCAGCGCCTCGATCGCAGCCCCGATCTCGCCTTGCGCAGCAGAGACCGCCTCGAGGATCGCCGCGCGCTCGAACGCGTCCAGCCGATCGGGCAGCGAGCCGAGCCCCGCCTGTCCATTCTCGCCTTCTTCCAGCCCCAGGCAGATCCGCTCGGTGGTCTTTTCCAGCTCCAGCACGTTGCCCGGCCAGTCTCGCGCGGCAAGCCGGTGCGCATGATCGGCCAGACTGGTGAGCGTGCAGCCATGCTGCTCGGCAGCGCGCGCGGCGAAATGGGCGAACAGCAGCGGAATGTCGGCGGCCCGCTCAGCCAGCGGCGGCATCCGCACGGGCACCCCGGCGAGCAAGTGGAACAGCGCCGGTGACACGCGGCTCCGAGTGCCTTCCTCGATCGAGGCGATGATCCGCACATCCACCGGATCCGGGTCCCGCGTCTCCAGTCCCACGACCCGCGCCTCCGCCATTCGGGCGAGCCGGTTCTGGAGGTCGGTGCCGGCCAGGCCGAGATTGTCGAGAAACAGCGTACCGCGATGCGCGCGCTGGACCACGCCGCCCCGCGCGAACAGCTCGCGTTCGACCAGTTCAGCGGGCACCGTCGCGCAGTCGATCTTGAGGAAGCGGTGCCGCGACCGTCGCCCTGCCCGGTGAACCAGGCGGGCAAAATGCTCCTTGCCCGTCCCCAATTCGCCTTCGATCACCAGGTCGAGCGCGGCGTCGGCGAGCATCGGGATCATGCCGCGCAGCCGCCGGATCACCGGAGTCTCCCCGACCAGTGCCTCGCCCGCCTGAGCGTCGGCCATTGCCCGCAGCTCGCGATTTTCCAGAGTAAGCGCCCGCGCTCTTGCGGCACGGGTGACCGCGGCGAGCAGTGCCCCCGGGTCGAACGGTTTGGTCAGGAAGTCCCACGCGCCTGCCTTGATCGCGCCGACCGCCATCTCGACATCGCCGTGCCCGGTGATCAACACGACCGGCAGCTCCGGATCCCGCGCATGCAAGGTACCGAACAGCTCGATCCCGGACATGCCGGGCATGCGCACATCGGTGACGACGACTCCCGCAAAGTCCGCGGGGATGCCCGCCAGGGCACTCGCGGCGTCGATGAACTGGCAGACCTCGAACCCGTTCAGCGAGAGCAGCTGCGCGGTGGCGGCACGCAAATCCTCGTCATCGTCCACCAGCGCGACTAGCGGCATTCGATCGGTGGCGTTCATGCCCGCCGCATCCCGATCTCGAACCGGGCGCCTTGGCCTGATGGCAGGAGTTTAAGCCAGCCGCCAAGTTCGATCATGATGTCCTGCGAGATCACCAGCCCCAGTCCCAGCCCCTTGTCGCGGCTGGTGACAAACGGCGTAAACAGCCGCGCGGCGACACTCTCGGCGACGCCTGAGCCGGTATCGGAGACGGCCAGGCGGACATGCTCGGCATCCTCGGCAAGGGTCAGCGTGATTCGCCGCTCCGCGCAGTCGACCAGCGCCTCCAGCGCGTTCTGGAGCAGGTTCACCAGCACCTGCTCCAACCGCACCTTGCCACCGATCACCGCGAGCCCAGGCGGGATCGCGGGCAGTTCCAGCGTCACGCTGCGCAATTGCTCCTTCAGGATCAGCAGCGCGCCGCCGATCACGTCGGCGACCGGCACGGGCCGCATCTCGCCGGCTTGCCGCCGCGAAAAGCCGCGCAGCTCAGCCGTTACCGAACCGATGCGATCCGCCAGGCGGCCGATCGCCTTCAGGTTCGCGCGCACTTCTTCGGTAGCGCCGCGGTCGAGCAGAGTCTCGCTGGTCTGGGCGTAGGTCCGCACCGCTGCCACGGGCTGCGCGGTCTCGTGCGCGACGCTGGCGGTGATCTGGCCCAGCGAAGCGAGCCGATTGGCTTGGCGCAACGCTTCGCGCAGATCGGCGGCGCGCGCCTCGCTATCGGCGCGTTCGTCCATTTCACGGCGCAGATCGGCGGTACGCTGGGC
This sequence comes from Sphingomonas sp. S2-65, assembly GCF_021513175.1. NCBI lineage: Bacteria > Pseudomonadati > Pseudomonadota > Alphaproteobacteria > Sphingomonadales > Sphingomonadaceae > Sphingomonas > Sphingomonas sp. S2-65. The sequence goes on from NZ_CP090953.1 coordinate 1,599,260, forward strand.
GACCGCGTCTTCCAGCTCGGCGGTGCGCCGGCGTGCCAGCGTGACGCGCTGGCGCAGCGTCCAGGCCAACGCCGATAGCGCAAGCACCGCCAGGCCCGCGCTCAAGCCGGCGGCGCGCCGTGCGCTCTTGACCGCGGCGCCCGCTGGCTGGAGCAGGCTGAGCCGCCATCCCGGCTGCGACGTCGCCACTTCCTGCGCGACGAAGCGCTCCCCGCTGTCGGCGAGCACGCCGTCCTCGCCTGTCAGCGGCAGCGGCGACAACGCCCCACGCGGCACCCGCGTATCCGCGCGGAAGCGTGTCGCGTCGGAAAGCGACAGCGGCAGGCTTGCCGCGAACCGCCATTTCGGCCGGCTGGTGACCAGCACGACTCCCAGCGGATTGCGGACGAAGGTGATTCCCCCGGCGCGCGCCCATTCCTGTTCGATCCGGTCGAATTCGAGTTTGACGACGATCACCCCGCCCGCCGCGGTGCGCCGCGCAAGGTACAGGCCCGGCCGCCGGCTAACCGTGCCCAGCGCATATTGGCTGGCCTCGCCGCGCACCCGCGCCTCGCGGAAATAGGGGCGGAAACGGTAGTCCATGCCCTTGAAGCTCTCCGCCGAGCGCCAGTTGCTGGCGGACAAAGCGAACCCCCGGGGCGAGATCACATAGATGGCCGCCGCGCGAGTCACGCCGGCCAGCAGCTCGAGCTTGCGGTCGAGCGCCGCCTGCGCTTCCGGTGTGCCCCGCACCGCCGCGATCACGTCGCGGTCGTCGGCAAGCGTCAGCGGCAGCAGCCGGAACCGCGCGACTTCGCTGTCGAGCAGCGCCGCTCTCAGCCGCGCATCGGTGGCCGCCTGCACGCGCAGATCGTCGAGAACGCGGTTGCCGGCGAGGTGACTGGCGGCAAGCACTGCGAGAATGCCGAGAACCACCGTGCCCAGCACCCAGCGCCACCCGCGCGATTGTCCGTCGAACCGCATCGACTCAGCGTAGCAGCGCGGCTGCCATGTGCAAGATTTGACACTTTGCTGGCCGCCGCTGTCCCGAACCTGGCACACAGCATCTTCCCGGCAAACTGCCGAGTACCCAATAAATAATTGATTTATAACAGCTTTATAATAGCGAAAAAATCTGGATACGCCCGCACCGCGAGCCGTTCCAATATCCTGCTCCTGCCTTTCCCGCTCACTCAGAAGGCGGTCGGGGTCACGAGAGGATGAAGGCAATGACAACCATTCCCTATCAAGCCGAGCCGGGGGCGGAGATGCCGGCGCAGCGGCCCTGGTACCGCCACCTCTACCTCCAGGTGCTGATCGCGATCGCCGCCGGCGTGCTGCTCGGCCATTTCGCGCCTTCCACCGGCGAAGCGCTCAAGCCGCTGGGTGACGCCTTCATCAAGCTGGTGAAGATGATCATCGCTCCGGTGATCTTCCTCACCATCGTCACCGGCATCGCCAGCATGCGCGACCTCGCCTCGGTCGGCCGTGTCGCGGGCAAGGCTTTCGCTTATTTTCTGTTCTTCTCGACGCTGGCGCTGATCGTCGGACTGATCGTCGCCAATGTCGTCCGCCCGGGCGCCGGACTCAACATCGACCCTGCGACGCTCGACACGTCGAAGGTAGCGGCCTTTGCCGAAAAAGCGCACGAAACCACGCTCACCGGCTTCCTGATGGGGATCATCCCCGACAGCTTCCTCTCGGGCCTGACCGAGGGCAATATCCTCCAGACTTTGTTCATCGCGATCCTGTTCGGCATCGGCCTTGCGCTGATCGGCGATCGCGGCAACCGCATCGCCGACGCGCTCGAGGATCTCTCGCTCGCCGTGTTCAAGGTGGTGGCGATCCTGATGAAGGTCGCGCCGATCGGCGCATTCGGCGCAATGGCCTTCACCATCGGCGCATACGGCGTCGGCACGCTGGCCAACCTCGTCGCGCTGGTTGCCACCTTCTACCTCACTTCGATCCTGTTCGTGGTGGTGGTGCTCGGCCTTGTCGCGCGCTGGGCCGGCTTCTCGATCTTCCGCCTGATCGGCTATCTCAAGGCCGAGCTGCTGCTCGTGCTCGGCACGTCGAGTTCGGAAAGCGCGCTGCCCAGCCTGATGGAAAAGATGGAGCGCGCGGGCTGCCCCAAGTCCATTGTCGGCCTGGTCGTGCCGACCGGCTATTCGTTCAACCTCGACGGCACCAACATCTACATGACGCTGGCCGCGCTGTTCATCGCCCAGTCGTGCAATGTCGACTTGACGCTTGGCCAGCAACTGCTGCTGCTCGGCGTGGCGATGTTGTCGTCCAAGGGCGCGGCGGGCGTCACCGGGGCGGGCTTCATCACGCTTGCCGCCACCCTCTCGATCGTCCCGAGCGTGCCGGTCGCGGGCATGGCGCTGATCCTCGGCGTCGACCGCTTCATGTCCGAATGCCGAAGCCTGACCAACTTCATCGGCAACGCCGTTGCCACCGTGGTGGTGTCGCGCTGGGAAGGCCGCCTGGACAAGGAACAATTCCGTCTCGCGCTCGCCGGCAAGAGCCCGCGCGTCGACCAGATGGCGGCCGACGCCGTGCCCGCCGAATGACGACCATGACCATCCTCAAGACTTCGCCTGTCCTAGCGGCCCTGATCGCCGCCAGCGCCGCCTCGGCCCAAACCGCGGCGGGTACGCAGGAGAACGCCAACCCGACCGCCGCGTCGCCCGCTGCCGAATCCTATCCGGCGGCGGCGTCGGGCGACGGCGTGACTTCCGGCGGCTACAACCAGTCGCGCTGGGCGGAGGATTGGACGCGCTTCCGCGATCCCGCCAAGATCGACGATCCCATAGACCGGCTCAAGTACATCCCTCTCGCCGCTGATGGCGATGTGTACCTGACGCTGTCCGGCGAGCTTCGCCTGCGCGCCAACCACACCACCAACCCCAATCTGCGCGAGAGCGAAGCCCAGCACCAGGACATCAACCGCATCGTCGCAGGCGCCGACCTCCATCTGGGCGAGCATGTCCGCTTCTACGGCGAACTTGCGCATGGCGGCCTGTCTGGGCTGAACCTCGGCACCAAGGCAGCCAACCTGTCGAACGATCTCGCTATCCAGCAATCGTTCGTCGACCTCACCGGAACGCTGGGCAGTGTCGATCTCGGCCTACGCTATGGCCGCCAGGCCTTCGCCGACGGCCCCAATTTGCTGGTGGTCCCACGCGACAACAACACGATCTTCTTCACCTTCAACGGCGTGCGCGCCTGGGCGCAGAGCCCCACCGCACGCGTCGACCTGTTCGACTTCAAGCCCACCGAATATGGCAATGCGGGCCTGGGCGACGACCGTATCGAGGATGAGCGCCGCTTCTCGGGCATCTCAGCGGGTTTCGTGCTGCCCGAAACCCTGCTCGGCGGATCGAAGCTGTACCTGGATCCCTTCGTGTGGCGGCTGCGCGACAACGATGCCAGCTGGGGCGGCACCAGCGCGCGCGAAGTCCGCAAATTCTATGGACTGCACTTCTGGGGCGATGTTGGGCCGGTCAATCTCGACTGGACGATCAACAAGCAGGGCGGTCAGTTCGACGGCCGCGACATCGACGCCTGGCTGATCCTGCTCGCCCAGACCTATCGCCTCGGCAAGGACCGCAGCGCGCCGCGCGTCGGCTTCCATGTCGATTATGCCAGCGGCGGCGGCGCCTATGGCACCGGCAAGCTGCGCACTGCGCTCGCCCCCTTCGGCAACAACGTCTATTACAGCTACCAGCTGTTCGCGACCCCGACCAACCTGGTCGCCTTCGCGCCCAATGTCAGCTTCCAGCCAGTACCCAAGGTCCGCGCCACCCTCGAATACCAGTTCTCGTGGCGCGATACCGCCAGCGACGCGGTCTACCGAGCCAACGGCACCGCCTTTGCCGGCACCCAGAACGTCGCCGACCGCAAGATCGCCGAGACCGCGCGCGCCCAGATCGTCTGGACGCTCTCGCCGCGCGTGAGCTTCACCGGCCGCTACGAGCATCTCATGGCAGGCCCCTCCCTCAAGCAGGCCGGCTATCGCAGCTCCGACTTCGTCGCAGGCTGGCTGAGTTTCCGGTTCTGAAGATCCCTCGAGAGGTATGACGTGCGTATTGATGTGAAGGACGAGCCCGCGGCAGCGAAGCGGAGGTGACAAAGCCTCCGCTTCGCCGCATGCTTGGGCCATGCCCGCATCGCGCCCGCTGACCCCTGGGGAAACCCGCCTCGCCGCCTCGGTGTTCGGCACTGCGATCGACTATGCCCAGGCGCGCGTGGCCAACGCGAAATGGATCTTCTTCCAGCCGCGCAACACCACCATGGCGCCGCGCGGCACGATCCACTTCCACCCGCAAAGCGGCATCTACCACGAGGATTTCAGCCAGGCGCCGTTGGGCGTCCAGGGGCTGTTCGTGCACGAGATGGTGCATATCTGGCAGCACCAGCGCGGCATCTTCCTGCCGCTCAAGCGCCACCCCTTCTGCCGCTATGATTATGCACTCAAGCCCGGCCAGGCATTCGCCCGCTATGGCCTCGAGCAGCAAGCGGAGATCGTCCGCCACGCCTTCCTGCTGCGCCACCGCGCGATCATCCCCGCCGCGCCGCCGCTCAGCCAGTATGAGACGCTGCTGCCCTTCACGCCCGCTTAATCGTCGTTGGGCACCCGCACACCGGGGCGCAGCGGACGAGAGGGTCGCGCTTCTGGCACGACCCGCGGAGGCGGCGGCGAGACCGGGGCGGCTTCCGGCGGGCGGGATTGTGGAGCCGGGCGGTCGGGCCGCACTGGTGCCGGCTGCGTCACGCCGCTGGGCTTTGACGGCGCGGGTGTGGAGATCGGCGGACGCCGGCTCCAACCAGGCCGGCGCTCGGGCCGAACCGGTCGCCCGGCTTCGCCGGAACCCGCAGGCGCGGGCGAAGCGATCGGCGGGCGCTGCATCCAGCCCGGACGCCCCTGCGGACGGGGCGGCCTGCCAGGCACGACTCCACTCGAACCAGGCTCGGGCGCGGCGCCGGGCTGCGGCACCGGCCGCGGCCGATTCCAGCCGGGACGCGGAGTACCCCAGGGACGCGGTGGCCGCGCGACGTTCGGCGTGCCCGGCGTGGGGCCGGGTTGGACCACGGGCCTGTCAGGCCTGTCAGGCCGGTTCGGCCGAGGCGCCGAAAGCACCGGCGGCAGCGCCGGCACCTGCGGCTCGGGCCGCGAGCCGGGCCGTCCCGGAGGACGTGGACGATCGGGGCCCCCCGCCTCGGGCCGGTCCGGGCGGGGACGGACACCCTGGCGCGGCGGCTGGCCGGGCCGCACGTCGCCCGGGCGCCGCCAGCGCGCCGGCGGCGGCCCCTGGAAGCCGCCCTCGCGCCAGCGTCGGAACCCCTGCCCCAGCGCCTGCCGCCGCGACCGTTCGGCCTGCAACCGGTACCGCCAGTCGCGCGCCGCCGCGGTGTCGCGCTGCGCCCGCCATTCCGGACGCGCCGCAAATCCCTGATGCCACTGGTCTAGGAACCCGCCGAGATACAGGCTCGACTCCAGCCAGGCGCCGGTATCCACCGGTTGCGCCGATTGCGGCCGCATCGCCTGCTTCAGCTGCCGTGCGCGGTCGAACAGCGCCATGCCCTGCTCGTATCGCGCCATGCCGTCGACCTCGCCCAGCGCGGTCCCGTCGGGGCCATAGGCGATCACCAGCTCGCCATCCTCGAACGCGAAGCTCGCGCCCGGCTCCACCGCCAGGAACGGCACGTTGCTCCGCGGCTCGAAATAATAGCTGCGGATGCCCTCGGCGGCTTCCTCGACCAGGATCACATGCCCGTCGCGCAGCTGCCATGCCCAAGGCTCGACATCCTCGAAGGTGAAGGCGAAGTCGGGCGGGGAGTCGCCGATCGCATCCCACAACGCGTCGGCGCGATCAATCCAGGCATAATCCTCAGGCGCCCCGGCCCGTTCGGGCGCGGGATCGTCGCTCGCGGCCGAGAACACGCGCCGATCCTGGGCGGCGGCCGGTAACGCCGCACACAGCGCGAGCGCTACGGAAACGCCGCCGAGCCAGTTCCTGCGATCCGCCATGCATCCTCTCCCCGAAGCCTGATGCACGCAGCATTCGGCTCCGGGGGTGAATGGCACATGACCGGCGGGGCAGGAAGCGCGGGAAGCAGCTTACTCGCCGCCGACCAGCTTCTTGGCCTTATCGACCATCTTGTGGACGACGCCCTCTTCCGCGGCTTCGGCTTCTTCCTTGGTCTTGAACGCCACGCCCGCGGGCTCGGCGGGCGGCGCGTAGATCGAGAACAGCTTCAACGGCTCGCTGCCCTTGTTGATGATGTTGTGCTTGGCGCCCTTGGGAATCACGATCAGCCGGTTCGCCACCACCTTGGTGCGGCTGCCGTCGACCACCGCCTGGCCTTCGCCCGACACGAAGAAGGTCGTCTGGTCGGCGGGATGCGTCTCCTCGCCGATCTCTTCGCCCGGCGGGAGGTGCATCAGGACGATCTGGATGTTGTCGTCGAGATAGACTTCCTTCTGGAAGAAACTGTTCTTGCCCGCGGCTTCCAGCAGGTCCTTGTTGAATACGGCCATGTCGCGCTTGCTCCCATCCTAGGCGCTTCCAGAACCGGCGCCGTCCTTCGCGGTTCCATCGCCCAGCGCCCGCGCGGCGCTTCCGTAGAAGTACGCAGGCGGGCCCCTCTTGCGACAAAGTAGCCCGCGCCCCCTCTATAATGTGCGCAGATCCGCAACAGACGGACGAACGCGGGGCGTCGGGGGCAATTCTCGAAAAGACCAACCCAGGTCGCCAGGGGCGCTCCCCTGAATTTGGATTTCTGCATGCGCTTGCTTCTTTCCACTGCGTTGACTGCCCCGCTGCTTTTCTGTGCCATGACCGCTTCGGCAGCGGAGGTCCGCAAGGACGGTGCCGTGGCCAAGGAAGGCGAAGCCGCCAAGGATGGCGACAAGCCCGCGCAGAACTTCCCGGAAACCGCCACGGCCAAGCCCGCCGTGCGCACCCCCTTCGCCTACCCCACCGAAGCAGCCGGCGAAGGCACCACCACCGAAGGCTTCAATGCCCATCGCTGGGCCGAGGACTGGCGCAGCTACAAGGATCCGGCCAAGCGCGACGACGTCTTCGATCGGTTGAAGTACCTGCCGCTCGCCGGCGACGGCGCGGTCTATCTGACGCTCAGCGGAGAGGTTCGTGCGCGCTTCAATCACCTGACCAACCCTGGCCTCACCACCAATCCGGCTCAGGATCAGGAGCTGCTGCGCCTCGTCGGCGGCGCCGATCTGCATCTCGGCAAGCATTTCCGGCTGTTCGGCGAACTCGCCAGCGGCCAGATCACCGGCGAGAATATCGGCGTTCCCGCGACCAACCTGCGCAACGATCTGTTCGCGCAGCAATATTTTGCTGAGGCTACCGCCGATATCGGCCCTGCCGCGATCGGCGTCCGCTATGGCCGCCAGGAATTCTCCGATGGCGCCGCGCAGCTGGTATCGCAGCGCGACAACAACAGCCTGGCGCTGGTGCTCAACGGCATCCGTGGCTGGGCACGCACCTCCAGCCTGCGCGCCGACGTCTTCGACCTGAAGTTCACGACCCTCGGCAGCAAGGGACTCAGCGACGACAAGACCGATGACGGCCACCGCTTCTCGGGCGTCACCTTCGGCTATGCCCTGCCCAAGACGCTGTTCGGCAAGTCCAAGCTGTATTTCGACCCCTTCGTCTGGCGCTTCCGCAGCACTGGACAGAGCTGGGGCGGCGTCACCGCTACCGAAGTGCGCAACTATCTCGGCGCACGGCTTTGGGGCAGCGCGGGCGACTATACGATCGACTGGACCGTGACGCACCAGACCGGCAAGTTCGGGGTCCGCGACATCGACGCGACTCAGGTTTTTCTGGCGCAGAACGTCCTGCTCAGCCCGTCGCCGCTCAAGCCGCGGCTCGGCTTCCACTTCGACTATGGCACCGGCGACAACAGCCGCGGCACCGGCACGCTGGGCACCGCCGCTGCCCCGTTCGGCAATACGATCTACTTCGCCTACACCACTGCGATCGGCCCTACCAATCTCCGGATGATCGCCCCCACCTTCGCCTTCGCGCCCGCCAAGACGGTCAAGGTCTCGACCGAATATAGCTGGGCGATGCGCGACAACGTGAACGAGCCGGTCTATCGCGGCAACGCGTCGGCGTACGCCCGCACCGCCACGGTCGAAGGCCGCGACGTCGCGCAGCTCGCCCGCCTGCAGGTCGTGTGGAACCCGACCCGACGCCTGTCCTTCACCGGCCGCTACGAGCATCTGTTCACCGGCGAAGTCTTCGAACGCGCCGGCTACACCGACTATGACTTCCTCGCGCTCTGGACGAACTGGCGCTTCTGAGCTGGCTAAGCTCCGAGAACCAGATGCTCCTCCGTCACCCCGGCCTTGAGCCGGGATGACGGGGCCGTTCAAAGGGCATGTGGCGCTCTCGATCCTGAGAGCGCTTCCCACTTACAGCGTCAGTGCCGCCTTCAGCCCCACCACGCCGACATCGTCCGCCGAACGGATGCCGCCGGGATGGTGGATCCACTGGAGGTTCGGGCGGACCTCCAGCCATTCCGCCGGGTGGACGCTGTAGTAGAGCTCTGCGGCGTATTCGGCGTCGCGCACCGGCGTGCCCGGCAGCAGCCGGTCGCCCGCCGCCGCGCGACCGTTGACGTTGGTGCGCGCCACGCCCACGCCGATCACGTCGCCGGGCACCTGCGGCACGAGTCCCTTGTAGAACAGCCCCAGCGACACCTGGTTGTCGGTCACCGATGTCTTCCGGTCCGCTTGCGTCACATTGGCGAAGAACCCCAGGCCGGTCAGCGCCTTGCCCTCCTTCGACGTGCCGGTCAGCTGCTGCTGCACGGTCAGGTACACGCCATAGCGGCTCGACCGGCGCAGCGGGTCCAGCCCGGTGACCGGCGCGGGCTGACGGTCGCGATCGAAATACACGTCGTCGCCGTCCGCCGTGCCGATCCAGCCGCCGACCTTCACCGATCCGACATGCCCGTCGTCGCCGCCGCGCGACCAGCCCGCCTCTACCGGCACCAGCACTCCCGTCGCGCCCTTGAAGTGGCCGATGAAGAAATCGTTCTCCAGGTTGCGCGGATTGATCTCGTACACGCCGGCCTGGACATACAGGTCGTCGCGCACATCGGCATGCACCCGCCCGCCCCATTGGCTCACCGGCCAATTGTACCAGTAATCGCCGACCAGATTGCCCGGCTGCGCCCCGCAGAAGCTCAGATTCATGAAGTGGCACGAAAAGCCGGCGAAATCCTCACCCGGGTTAGTTCGGCCGATCTTCACTTCCACCCGCTCGCCGATCCGCTGCTCGTACCAGAACTGCGTCAGCCGCACCGTCTGCCCGCGGCCATAGATTTCCTGCACCTGTTGCAACGCGCCGAGCCCGGCCGAGCTCGTCAGGTCGCGCCCGCGCCGCCAGGTCAGCGTCGCCTGGAACGCCCCGCCGCTCAGCCCCATTACCTTTTCCAGGTCGAGCAGCACGCCGACGTCGAACTGCCCGGTCTCGGTCAGCAGCTTCCGTTCGCCGCCCGCGAAATTATAGCCGCTCTCCGACGCGTAGCGCGCGCTCACGCCGATACCTCGCTCGCCCAGCCGGGTGCGGATCTTCTGCCAGTCGCCGATCAGCCCGGGCGGCGGGGCGCTCTGGGTGTCGCCCGCCAGCGCCGATGGCAAGAGATCCCGGACGTGGACATAGCTGCGTGTCCTCTGGGTGCCGCCAGTGGCATTCGCAGCGGGACGCTGGGTGTCGATCTGCGGCGCCCCGGCCGCGGGCTTCAGTGCCTCCTCGGCGGGCGGCGGCGGCGCCCCGATGTCGACGTCTTGCGCTTGCGCCGCGCCGCCCATCGCCAGTGCCGCCGCGCCCCACATCGCTGCCCCGCGCCGCGCTGCTCGAACCCGCATGTGAACCTTCATCCCGTTGCTGAGGACCCGTCGCCCAGTCGCTAAACGCCGCCACACGGCAAAGTTGCCATCCCGTAACGAAATCGCCCCACAGTGCCGCTGCTGATGACCACCGCAAATCGCTTGCTGAGAAGGTGTGCGGCGCTGTAGGTGACAGACCGATGACAGCTCCTCCGCCGGACCGGTCACGGGATCGCCGGATCGAGGATCCGACGAATCTCTGGATCATTCACCCCGCAGGCCGTGCGCTCCTGCCGGGGTTTCTGGCGCGTGGGATTTCGGCGAACGCAGTGTCGCTGGGCGGGCTGGCATTGGGCACCGCTGCCGCGCTCTCGTACAGCCAGTGGCACGCCTGGCCGTTCGCGCTGCTCGGCCTGCTGTTTTCGGTAGGCTGGCTGATCGCCGATGGCCTGGACGGGATGATCGCCCGCGCCACCGGCACCGCCAGTCCGCTCGGCCGCGCCCTCGACGGACTGTGCGATCACGGCGTATTCGCGCTGATCTATGTCGTCCTCGCCATATCGGTCGGCACTACCGAGGGTTGGATCGTGGCCTGGGCCGCCGGTGCGGCGCACGCCGTCCAGTCGAACCTCTACGAAAGCGAGCGCGCGCGCTTTCATCGGCGGTGCAAGGTTGTCGCGGTCGCGCCGCCGCCCGCTCCCAGCCGCAACCCGCTGGTGCGGCTGTACGACCATGCCGCGGGCACGCTCGATCGTTTCGCTTATCCCTTCGACGACGCGCTGCGCCGCCAGGGGGACGCGACTCGCCTCGCCGACGCCTATGGCCGGCAGGCCACTGCGCCGATGCGGCTCCTGAGCCTGCTCACCGCCAATGTCCGGGTATCGGCGATCTTCCTCGCCTGCCTGGCCGGCAGCCCCAGCCTGTTCTGGTGGTTCGAGCTCGTACCGCTTACCATCATCCTCGTCATCGGCCTGATCTGGCACCGCGTCGTCGAGACGCGGCTCGTACAAGGCCTGGGCATCCCGCCCGGGCAATCCGCACCTTCTGAACAATCACCCACGCAAAGGACGTGAAGTAGTAATGTCGAGCATCAACATCGCCGTCGTCGGCGTCGGCAATTGTGCCAGCTCCCTGGTTCAGGGCCTTTCCTATTACCGGGAAGGCGCGAACGACACCGTCGGGCTGATGCACTGGGATCTGGGCGGCTACCGCCCCAGCGACATCCAGGTCGTCGCCGCCTGGGACGTGGACAAGCGCAAGGTCGGCAAGGACGTCGCCGAGGCGATCTTCGCCAAGCCCAACAACACCGCCATCTTCTGCGCCTCGGTCGAGCCCACCGGCGCCACCGTCCGCATGGGCAAGGTGCTCGACGGCGTCGCCGATCACATGGCCGAGTATAACGACGACCGCACCTTCATCGTCGCCGAAGAGCGCGAGCCGACCAAGGAAGAGGTCGTCGCCTTGCTGCGCGAGACCAAGACCGACGTGCTGATGAACTATCTGCCGGTCGGCTCCCAGGCCGCGTCCGAGTTCTACGCCGAATGCGCGCTCGAAGCCGGCGTCGCCTTCGTCAACAACATCCCGGTGTTCATCGCCAGCAACCCCGAATGGGCGCAGCGCTTCACCGATGCGGGCGTCCCGATCATCGGCGACGACATCAAGGCCCAGCTCGGCGCCACCATCGTCCACCGCGTGCTGACCGATCTGTTCGCCAAGCGCGGCGTCAAGCTGGAGCGCACCTACCAGCTCAACACCGGCGGCAACACCGACTTCCTCAACATGTCGAACCACCGCCGCCTGGCGTCCAAGAAGATCTCGAAGACCGAGGCCGTCCAGTCGGTCGCGGCCGAGCGCCTCGACGACGAGAACGTCCATATCGGCCCGTCCGACTATGTACCGTGGCAGAACGACAACAAGATCTGCTTCCTGCGCATGGAAGGCTCGATGTTCGGCGGCGTGCCGATGAACCTCGAACTGCGCCTCTCGGTCGAGGACAGCCCGAACAGCGCCGGCGTCGCGATCGACATGATCCGCTGTGCCAAGCTCGCCAAGGATCGCGGCATCGCCGGCCCGATCGACGCCGCCTCGGCCTATTTCTGCAAGCATCCGCGCACGCAGATGACCGACGATCTCGCCCAGCTCGCGGTCGAAGACTTCATCGCCGCCGCCTAAGGTGATCGACACTGCGATCCTGCTCGCGGCGGGCGAAGGCAGCCGCCTTCGCTCGGCCGCTCCGTTCAAACCGTTGTGCCGGGTGGGCGGGCATACCCTGCTCGCCCATGCCCTGCACGGGCTGGCGCAGGCGGGGCTGTCGCGGGCGGTGATCGTGCTCGGTTACGGCGCCGACAGTATCGAGGCGCATCTGCGCGCCCGGCGCTGGCCGATCACGATCGAGACGGTCCGAACCAAGGATCATCTCAAGCCCAACGGCACCTCGGTGCTCGCCGCCGAACCCCATGTCGCCGGCGGCGAGGCGCTGCTGGCGATGTGCGACCACCTCGTCGACCCCGCCCTCTACGCCCGCATGGCCCAGGTCGGCGCAGGCGGCGGCACCCGCCTCGCCATCGACCGCCGTCTTGGCAGCGACTGGGTGGACCTGGACGACGTCACCCGCGTCCAGACCCAGGGCGAGCACATCGTCGCCATCGGCAAGGGCCTGGAGCCCTATGACTGCTTCGACGCCGGTGTCTTCGCGATGGGCCCGGCGCTGTTCGCCGCTTTAGGCCAACTCGCTGCCCCCTCGCTCACCGAAGGCATGCGCGTCCTCGCCGCCGTCGGCGCGGCCATGGTCACCGACTGCAGCGATCTCGACTGGATCGACGTCGACGACCAGCCGGCGCTGGACAAGGCGGAGCGCTGGCGTGGGATGGCTGTCGCTCGGGCGTAATCAGGCCCTCGTGCCCATCCCTGACGCGCTCAGGTAGCCAATAAAGTTGTCTCCGATCTGCTAGCCGACTGCTGGCCAATTTACCTGTTCGTAAAGGCTCTCCGATCCGCATCGTGTCTCGACTGCTTGCCACGGGGACAGGAGCTGGCGCATGTTTGCTACGTGGGCGAGCGGGATGATGGGACCTTGATTAACACCTATGGGGATCGACTAATCGAGGAAGAGCTTTCCTTCGAGCCGGCGGGGCTCGGACGCTTCCTCCGCGAAGACTCCTCGGGGCTCGCGGGCGATGATAGCTTCGGCTTCTTCGCCTATTCTTACGCTCGGGCTTTTGAAGTGCTGTTTGAGGCGGCCATGAAGCGTCCGCACCATCCGATGCTGATGCATCCGCTGCTGCTATTGTGCCGCCATTCCATCGAGCTATCCTTGAAGGAAGGCCTGCGACAGTTGGCTACGTTCAACGGCGGGTCCGAAAGGAAAATCACTCACAACCTAGAAACGCTGTGGGCTCAGCTTCGCGCGGCCCTCCGGGAAGCCGGGCTTGAGGCAGACGATGATTATACGGCCCTCTGCACCGAAGCAGTCACCCTTCTTCACGGGCACGACCTTCGAGGCGACCGCTTTCGTTACCCGGAGAGCACCACCGGATTCGCTTTCGCAAGCACGCTCACCGACCTCGACGGTCTTTTTAAGGCTCATCATCGCGTGACGACCTACTGCGGCTCGATCGGCGACATGCTCGCCGAAATGTCTCCTCCGGCATATTGATGTAGGCCACTAAGAGATGCCGACATCTTACGAGCCTGAGCCGCTAATTAGCGCTGCCGACATGAAGGTGGTCGAGCGGGTTCTAAACATGCGGACCGGCTACGTGCTCGACATGAACAACAATGACTTCGACGCCTTCATTGCGCGCGAAGTTGGAGTAGACGCGACCGCACCACGGTATGCCGAGGACGGTGAATCCAAGGCGAAGCGCTTGCGGCGGATCCTACCCTCACTGTCAGCCGAGATGCAGGCGAAGCTGCTTCGAGCCTTCCTTAAATATCGAGATGGACCCGGACGGGATAGCCGAGTGGACTTGCTCGATCAGGAATGGCGAGACGCTTACGAAGAGGTGATCGCTGGCCTTGAGGGGCTAGTCGCATCGGAGAAAACGGAACCGATCCCAGCAAGTTCATGGACTGGCGTGCGCACCTTCCGCGAGCAGATCGTGGTCGTCCGCGGACTGGTACCTCTTGCATCAGCCGAGATCGACGCGCTCGCTCGCCTGGTCGAGGAGCGGCGGTTCAACGATCCCGTCACGGCGGATGCAGTGGCGTGCCTGCGAGAACTTCATGCCCAGCTTGGCAAACTGCTCGCGGCTGTCGATCGTGGATCGCTAACCAAAGAGGCGGTCGCGGCGATCGAAGCGAATAGGATCGCGCTAGTGCAGAAAATCCGGGAGGGAGCAAAGATCGCAACAGTCGCGCCGGTAATGACGCTTGGCCTTGTACATATGCTGTCGCTGCTGACGGGCGTAGCTATCGACAGCACGATGATCACCGGCGTATTCCAAGCCTTGGTCGCAGCGGATGTGCTGAAGCCCTTGATCAAGAAGTCGTCTTTGGGCTGACGTAGAGGTCCGCCGCTTATAAAGGGGGCGGACGTGATAACTACCCCCCTGCGCTGATGGTGGCCAGGGACTTCAATACACCCGACACGGCTTAGAACGCCACTTCCTTCCCCTCATAATCAAACAGCTTCCCGCTATCCGGCACCTTCAGTTCCTCGATCACGTCAAGCAACTGCATCGCGGCACGGTCGGGAGTGAACAGCCGCCCCGCCTGCACATTGCCCTGGAACGGCTTCGACAACTCCGTGTCGACCGTGCCCGGATGCAGCGCCACCACGATCGCGCGGCTGCTGCGGCGGCGCTCCTCGATCGCCAGCGTGCGGACCATCATGTTGAGCGCCGCCTTCGACGCGCGATAGCCGTACCAGCCGCCGACCTGGTTGTCGCTGATCGACCCCACCCGCGCCGACAGCGCCGCAAACACCGCGCGTCCGTCCTTGGGCATCAGCGGCAGGAAATGCTTCGCCACCAGCGCCGGGCCGATCGTGTTGACGGCATAGACCTGCGCCAGCCACGCCGCGTCCAGATCGCGCGCCGCTTTCTCCGGGCCATGGCCCTCCGCGTGCAGCACTCCCGTCGCGACGATCACCAGCCCGGGCGCCGGCCCCTTCGCGACCAGCGCCGCCGCGGCGGCGATGCTGGCTTCGTCGAGGAGGTCCAGATGCTGCGCCCCGCCGCGCGACCGGGCAAAGCCGTGCACCACGCCGAACGCGCCTTCCTCAACCAATGCCGCTTCGAGTGCGCCGCCGATCCCGCCGGAAGCGCCGATGATGACTGCCGAACTGTTCATCGCCGCGCTCCTAGACCGCTATCGCCGACCATGCCAGACATCCCCTCGCCCCGCTCCAGCGCCGCATACAGCGCCATCCAGCGCGGCGTGATCGCGTCCAGCCGCGCCTGGTCCTGCGGCGTGATCGCATGCTCCACCCCCGGCTCGCCATAGGCGTTCAGGATCGCCGCCCGCTCCCGCGCCACCGCGACATACGCCTCGGCCACTTCATTGCCCGCCTCCGCCCCCAGCACATTGGGCCGATACCGCGCGGGATCGAACACCGCGCCGGGATCGCTCAGGAACAGCGTGCGGGTCTGCCCGTACAGCATCGGCGTCACGTCGATCAGCGTGCCGTCGGGCCGCCGCCAGATGCCGTGATGCTCGGCCTCGAAATAGCGCCCCGGCCAGCGCCAGATCGCCCAGCCATAGGCCACTTCGCCTCCGCTCCGCGCCACCGCCGCCGCGGCATTGTCGAAGCAATAGGCAACGCGCGCACCCTCGCCCGGCACCACGTCGACATAATCGGGCACGCCCGGCGCCACCGTGGCGCAGAACGCCAGCACCGCCGCGTCGATCACCTGCGGAGTATCCGTACCCAAACACCTGCTCCTGCGCGCATCCAACCCCGAGCACTTCGGCGCAACCGGGCCATCTCGCAAGGCCGTCTGCCTACAGCAAGCTGGCCTGCGCGCCCGGCTGGTGCGAGGCCCGGGTCTCGACGCGCGCCGCCCGGCGATTGGGGCTCACCAGCGGCGGCAGCTTGGGCTTCACTCCCCGGAACAGCTCCGCCAGCGTGAAAATCTGCAGCCGCGGAAAGCGGCCAAACTCCATCTCGGCCAGCCCGTGCGCCGCGGCTTCTTCCTCCATGCCGCGCGTCGGCAATCCGGCACAAACGAACAGCCCCAGGCTATGCTTGTCCCGCTGCATCACGCCCAAAGCTCGCGCACCATTGCCGGGTTGATGTGGTTGCCGGCCTTGACGGAGATCACCCCCGTCTCGGCCTTGGCGCCGCGTCCGAGATAATAGAAATACCCGTCGACGCCCTTGTCCCCGCCCTTCTTGCCGCCCATCCACGGCCACCCACCCAGCTTCAGCGTGATCCACGCCTGGAACTGGTGCGGATCGTCGCGCGCGAGCCGCTGGGCCGAGGCGAGGTCGCGCGGCACGCCCACCGTCTCGAAGTCGACGCCGTCGCCATAGCCCTCCCGCAGCCGCTTCTCGATCAGCCCGATCGCCAGATGCGTGACGTCAATCCCGATCCACCGCCGCCCCAGCTTCTGCGCCGCATCGACGGCCGTGCCGCACCCGCAGAACGGGTCGAGCACGACATCGCCGGGATTGGAGGAGGCGGCGATGATCCGCTCGAGCAGGGCGCGCGGCTTCTGGGTGGGATAGCCGAGCCGCTCGGCGCTCGCCGCCTGTAGCGGTGGCAAGTCAGTCCAAACGTCTGCCAGCTTTCGGCCGCCTTGCTCACGAAGGTAATGCTTTCGAGCTATCCGCCCGTCGTGCGATCGAGGAAACGCTAGCCGCCCCTCCGCCTCGAGCCTTTCCATCACATTCCGGCTAACTCGCCAGCCCTTTGCGGGCGGTAGGTAGCCGTTGTATTCGTACGTCAAATTCGGTCGCGGATTTGGGCTGTCCAAGGGCGCGAGACGATAAGGGCCTCGACCATCTTGGTCATCCAGTCGAAACCGGGCAGTATACGCCTCGTCTTTGATCGCGAAGACGGGCCTCATCTGCGCCAGTGCTGATTTAGCATAGAACAAGACCGTGTCGTGAACGGCACCAAACTTGTTCTTCGCATCGCCCTTAGCAGTCGTCCGCTGCCAAATGATCTCGTTCCTGAAATTGTCGGCCCCGAACACCGCGTCCAGAACCCACTTTAAATAGTGGCTCGCCGTCGGATCGCAGTGCAGGTACAGGCTCCCGGTCGGCTTCAGCACCCGGTGCAGTTCCACCAGACGCACCGCCATCATCGCCAGATAAGCCAGCATCGCGTTGGTGCCGATCGACGCGCGCATCGCCTGCATCAACGTATGCAGCGCATGGTTGCCGCTATGGGTGATGTCGAGCAGCGCCTCCTCGGCGGCAGGTCCCCACACCCACGTGTCGTCGAACGCCTCGATGCTGGCGTCGGCGCCTGAACCCGTCGGCGACTTGAACAGGATATTGTAGCTGGCGTTCGAATTGAACGGCGGGTCCAGGTAGATCAGGTCGACGCTCTCGTCCGGAACATGCTCGCGCAGCACGTCGAGATTGTCTCCATAATAGAGCTGGCTCACCGCGTCGTCTCTCCAATGACGGGACACGGTGCGAGGCGGTACTCGATCAAAACGTGAACGGTTGACGAACATTGTCCGTTACGGAGCGGCGCTCCCCTCCCCAAGACCCCACAACAGCATGGGCAGCGAGGGCCCGCAGGCCAGAACAGGTAGGTTCGTTTCGGGTCTTTCGGTTCGCCAAGTCACCGCGCTGGCGAAAGTGGATCCCCCTCCCTATCTCACCCCTCTGGAACTCCCTTCGGAACAAAGCTAGAACCCACCGCATGGCACTTACCACCATCTCCGTCCGCGGCGCGCGTGAGCACAATCTCAAGGGCGTGGACATCGACATCCCGCGCGATACGCTGACGGTGATCACCGGCCTGTCGGGCTCGGGCAAGTCGAGCCTCGCCTTCGACACCATCTATGCCGAGGGGCAGCGCCGCTATGTCGAGTCGCTGAGCGCCTATGCGCGCCAGTTCCTCGAAATGATGCAGAAGCCCGATGTCGATCATATCGAGGGCCTCTCCCCCGCCATCTCGATCGAGCAGAAGACCACCAGCCGCAATCCGCGCTCGACCGTGGCGACGGTCACCGAAATCTACGATTACATGCGGCTCCTCTGGGCGCGCGTCGGCGTGCCGTACAGCCCCGCCACCGGCCTGCCGATCAGCGCCCAGACCGTCAGCCAGATGGTCGACCGCGTGCTGGCCCTACCCGAGGGCACGCGCCTGCTCCTCCTCGCCCCCGTCGTGCGCGGCCGCAAGGGCGAGTATCGCAAGGAACTCGCCGAATGGCAGCGCGCCGGCTTCCAGCGCGTCCGCATCGACGGCGAGATGTACCTGATCGAGGAAGCGCCCGCGCTCGACAAGAAGTACAAGCACGACATCGAAGTGGTGGTCGACCGCCTGGTCGTGCGTGACGACATCGCCACCCGCCTGGCCGAAAGCTTCGAAACCGCGCTCAAGCTCGCCGAGGGCCTGGCCTATGTCGACCTGGTCGACACCACGGTGGAAGCCCTCGCTTCTTCTTCCCCCCTCCCGCCTGCGGGAGGGGCCGGGGGAGGGTCAGTCCGCGAAGCACCCCAGACCTTTGCCGCAGAAAGCGCAGACTCACCCTCCCCTAGCCCCTCCCGCAAGCGGGAGGGGAATAGCGGAGGCATGAAGAACACCGGCATCCCCGACAACCGCATCGTCTTCTCCGAAAAGTTCGCCTGCCCGGTCTCCGGCTTCACCATCCCCGAGATCGAGCCGCGCTTGTTCTCGTTCAACGCCCCCCAGGGCGCCTGCCCGGCCTGCGACGGCCTGGGCGAAAAGCTCGAATTCGACGAGGATCTCGTCGTCCCCAACCACGAGCTGACGATCAAGAAGGGCGCGATCGTGCCTTGGGCCAAGTCCAACCCGCCCAGCCCCTATTACATGCAGGTGCTGGGCTCCCTCGCCCGCGAGTTCGGCTTCAGCCTCGACACCAAATGGAGCGAGCTGCCCGAAGAGCATCGCTACGCCATCCTCCACGGTACCCGCGGCAAGCCGGTCACCCTCACCTTCGTCGATGGCAAGAAGTCCTACGACGTCAAGAAGCCGTTCGAGGGCGTGATCGGCAATCTCAACCGCCGCATGCTCCAGACCGAGAGCGCGTTCATGCGCGAGGAGCTGAGCAAGTACCAGGCCGCGCATCCGTGCGAGACCTGCGGCGGCGCCCGCCTCAAGCCCGAGGCCCGGGCGGTCAAGGTCGCCGGCGAGGACATCAGCCACGCCACCCACCTCTCGGTGGTCGACGCGCTCGCCTGGTTCGCCAAGCTGCCCGAGACGCTGACCCCGCAGCAAAAGGAAATCGCCCGCGCGATCCTCAAGGAGATCGACGAGCGCCTCGGCTTCCTCAACAATGTCGGCCTCGATTACCTCAACCTCGATCGCACCTCGGGCACGCTGAGCGGCGGCGAGAGCCAGCGCATCCGCCTCGCCTCCCAGATCGGCAGCGGCCTCTCGGGCGTGCTTTACGTCCTGGACGAGCCCAGCATCGGCCTCCACCAGCGCGACAACGACATGCTGCTCAAGACGCTGCGCCGCCTGCGCGATCTCGGCAACACCGTGATCGTCGTCGAGCATGACGAGGATGCGATCCGCACCGCCGATTACGTGATCGACATGGGCCCCGGCGCCGGCGTTCATGGCGGCGAAGTCGTCGCGCAGGGCACCCTCGCCCAGGTCCTCGCCACCGAAGGCTCGGTCACTGCCGACTATCTCAACGGCACCCGCGAAGTCCCGCTCCCGGCCAAGCGCCGCAAGGGCAATGGCAAGAAGCTCACCGTCCACAACGCCACCGCCAACAATCTGCGCGGCGTCACCGCCAGCATCCCGCTCGGCACCTTCACCTGCATCACCGGCGTCTCGGGCTCGGGCAAGTCGAGCTTCACGATCGACACGCTCTATGCCTCCGCCGCGCGCACGCTCAACGGCGCCCGCGTCCTCGCCGGCAAGCACGACAAGATCACCGGGCTCGAGCATTGCGACAAGGTGATCGACATCGACCAGTCGCCGATCGGCCGCACCCCGCGCTCGAACCCGGCCACCTATACCGGCGCCTTCACCCAGATCCGCGACTGGTTCGCCGGCCTCCCCGAAAGCCTGGCGCGCGGCTACAAGCCCGGCCGCTTCAGCTTCAACGTCAAGGGCGGCCGCTGCGAGGCGTGCCAGGGCGACGGCGTGCTCAAGATCGAGATGCACTTCCTCCCCGACGTCTATGTCGAGTGCGACGTCTGCCACGGCGCGCGCTACAATCGCGAGACGCTGGAAGTGAAGTTCAAGGGCCACAGCATCGCCGACGTGCTCGACATGACCGTCGAGGACGCGCACGAATTCTTCAAGGCGGTCCCCCCGATCCGCGACCGCATGGCGATGCTCGCCGAAGTCGGGCTGGGCTATGTCAAGGTCGGCCAGCAGGCCACCACCCTCAGCGGCGGCGAAGCCCAGCGCGTAAAGCTCGCCAAGGAACTCGCCCGCCGCGCCACCGGCCAGACGCTCTACATCCTCGACGAGCCCACCACCGGCCTCCATTTCGAGGACGTCCGCAAACTCCTCGAAGTCCTCCACGCGCTGGTCGAACAGGGCAACACCGTGGTGGTGATCGAGCATAACCTCGACGTCATCAAGACCGCCGACTGGGTCCTCGACCTCGGCCCCGAAGGCGGCGTCAAGGGCGGCGAGATCGTCGCGCAAGGCACCCCGGAGACGGTGGCGAAGGAACCGCGCAGCTTTACGGGGAAGTATCTGGCGCCGTTGCTGAAGCCTCGGAAGGTAGGGACGGAGGCCGTGGCGGCGGAGTAAGACTTACTCTGCCACGCCCTTCCTTGCTGCGAGTTCACGGAGGATGATTGGAACAGCGTCGTCTAGCGCATTGCCATAGCAATCAAATTGTCGCCGCAACTCATCGTCGGTAAGAAGCCAAGTTTTATTAACCCATACTTCTCTCACTTCGCGCACACTCTTGGAGAACCGTAATCGCGGCACAAACAGGATGAGCGCGTCCGAACCCTCAAAATCTTCTTGCGTCAAAATCACGCGCTGAATCATAGTAGCGAGAAGACGTTTTTGAAAATCGCTCAGAGAGACCGACGACCAGCCAATGATAAAGACAGGAGTTAGCTTCCCCTCCCGATTGTAAACAAAGGTGGGGCGAACCGGTATCGTGATATTTCGACCAATCGGATAGCGCTCGATCATGCCATCAAACGCTCTGAGGCCTTTGATGCCATTCTTGTCTAGCCATGGCAGCAGGGCGGTAGCGATTTCGTGGCCCAGTTTACGAACTAAAGGATCAAGAATCAGATTGATTCCGCTCCGGGTAGTTGCAGCTGAAACACCAAGGGTCACGTAGTCCGCTACGAGCCTGTAAATCTGCGCAAGCGCATGTCGGGGCTTAGCCAGCGCAAACCTTGTGATGCGCAACGTCGTCTCGTCACGGCGACGATCATTCAAGCGAACCCAATTGGCCAGCGAGGGTGGCCGCCGCATTTCTTCAACACGTTCTTGGGCAGTCTTCGACTTCTTCAATCGTGCCTCCCGCCACCAGCTTCCATTAGAAGAGACGGACTAATCTCCATCCCCGGATTCGCATGTCCTTCGTACCACCAAACTCGATACCATGCACCATTACGTTCATGCGACAAAGCGCGAAGCTCAGCTGCGCTGTGAAACATCAACGGAGTGATTACTTCTCTCAAGAAGCTCTCTTCTTGGTCTGATAAGCAAATCAGCGCCTCTTGAAACTCCTCCGACGCGGTCGAGAAGACCTTCGCGCGGCCGAGGACTGAGCCATTGCCGTAGCTTTTAAAGCTTTGATATAGCTCCCTAAATACCGGGCCATGCTCCCAGGCTTCAATCTTGGCGTTCGTTAGTAGTTGATCACGTTTGAGTAGAAATGCCTCAACTGCGAAGAACGCCAGCTTGTTGATACCCATGTTGGTATGTCGCACGCCGAGTTGCTCAGCATAGTCTAATATCCAATTGGCTAGCCCCCTGACGCTGTGGCCGAGTCGTTGCGGCCCCTGGTAGGCATCACCGGGTTCTCGATCCAATCTCATAGCATCCCGCCATGTAGCTTTGCTCGAGGTTCAATCATATGACTTCGATATACCTCTCAGAAGCAGCCAGCAATCGTTGCACCTGATCCCAGCGGGCCTCCAACCAAGCAAGTAGCGCTCGGTTCGTCGCATTCCCACAGCGCAGCCACACGAACGCAAACCGATCGGGCAGTCGCAGCGTGACGAAATCCTCATCCTTGCTGACCAGCACCGCGCCGTCCGCTTCAGCCCGAGCCGCAATATCGGCGTCGCTCGCTGCCACCATGCCGATCTCGAACACATGCTCCGCCTCATGGCCACGCTCGCGCAACCACCCGCACAAAGCGGGCGGCAGTTGCGCGTCGACCAGGAACTTCATTCGGCGGCGAGCACTACCGGATGGTCAGCCTGCCGCGCGGCATAGGCAAGCACCGCCCGCACATCTTCCTCGCTGAGGTAGGGAAAGTCCCCGACGATCTCGCCCGGGCTGGCGCCGCCCGCCAGCATCTCGAGCACATCGGTCACCCGAACACGGGTACCGGCCACGATTGGCCTGCCTCCGCACACCAGCGGATCGACTGCGATGCGGGGAAAGCCAGCCAGCGTCATTGCAACAACATGGGCAGATTATGCGGAAATCGCAAATGTTCGACCCGTTCAAATCAACGCCGCCGCCGCCCGGGCGGCAGGAAAGACCGCGTGCCGCTATCCTGCCGCTGCGCGGCTTTCCCCCTCCTCCGCGCCTCCGCGCCTCCGCGTGAGCACCCCTCCCTCCTCCGCGCCTCCGCGCCTCTGCGCGAACCCCTTCTTCCTCCCCGCTCATAGAAGAACAAAAAAAGAACTTTCCTACAGCCCCCGTTCCGGCATATCTGACGAGTCGCATTGCACCAGAACAGGAGCAGCCGACCATGTCCAAGCACCTCGCCCCACCCACGCGCCCCGCGCAATCGGGAGCGCCGCGATGAACGCCCCCGCCAACCTGCCCCACCCCACCGCCGCCGCGCGCGAGCGGGCGCAGCGGCACGATGGCTGGACGCCCGACCGCCAGCGCTATTTCCTTGAGGCGATCGCCGAGGGGCAGACGGTGGAAAGCGCCGCGCGGCTGGTCGGCATGTCCGCCGCCTCGGCCTATGCGTTCCGCCGCCGCGCGCCCGCCACCACCTTCGCGATGGGCTGGTCCGGCGCCAACCTGCTGGCGCGCGAGCGACTGGCGGCGATGCTGTTCTCGCGCGCGATGGAGGGCCAGGTGGAAACGCTCACCCGCCCCGATGGCTCGACCATCGCCCGCCACAAATTCGACAACCGCCTTGCCGCGACGATGCTCGCCCGGCTCGACCGCCAGGCCGACGATCCGGTATGCGGCCCCGCGCTCGAAGCCGCCCGGCTGATCGCGCAGGAGTTCGACGCGTTCCTCGACATGGTCGAGCGCGACGAGGGGCCGGCGCGCACCGGGCTGTTCCTCGGCACCCGCGCCGCCGGTTCGGTCGACCTGGCGCCGATCGTCAGCCTCGCGCGCGCCGACCGCTATCTGCGCACCGGCGTCCCGCGTGCCGAGGATGTCACCACCGCCGATCTCGACGTCACGCGCCGCACCGAATGGAGCGCCGAGCAATGGCAGCGCGCCGAGGCCGCCGGACTGCTCGTGCTCGGCCCGCCTCCGCGCGATGGTGCGTCAGGACCGCAACTTCCTCAACTTCACGATGGCGAGGAAGGCGACGAGGACGAGGATGCCGACGGACTGCCCCCGGTGTGGTGGGCCGACGGGGAATGGCGCACCAGCTATCCGCCGCCCGAGGATTTCTGGGGCGACGAGAGCGGCAGCTTCGGCAACCCGGAATATTCGCGCTCGCTCACCGAGGAGGAAGAGGCCGCGCACGAAGCGATCCACACCGCCATCAACGACGAGGACCGCGCGATCGCCGAGCGGAGGCGCGACCGCTATTTCGGCTTCGCCACTGCTCCCGCCGCCGAGGAGGATGCACCCGAACCGCCCGCCGCCGCCCCGGACCGCGTCCCCGACGCCGGCGTCGCTGCCGCACCGGACCTACCGCCCGATATCCAGGGGCCTGACGCCGAGTGGCTGGCGCAGACCGACCTTTATCGCGGAGCGGGTTGAACCGGCGGGGCTACGCCCGGGGACAGCGATATCCGCTGGCTGCGTCCTTTATACGTGCGACCGAAAAACGCGGTTCGCCGCCAAGTTTTGCCGAAATCACGCGGCGGATCGTCCGCGATCTGCGGCGTGCCGCGGGCAAACCCTTGTAATTCTCGAATAAGTTGTCATATAGGAGATGCTTCAGTCGCAATTGACGGTCTTCGGCGCTTTGCGGCCCTTCTTCCTTCTCTCTGCCTTGCAGCACGAGGTTCGTCCGGATTGGGCGCGCCGATCATAGAAGGAATATCCCATGAGCAATAACGGCACCGTCAAGTTTTTCGACGCCACCAAGGGTTTTGGTTTCATCGCTCCGGACAATGGCGGCGCGGATGCGTTCGTTCATATCAGCGCTGTGGAGCGTTCGGGTCTCGGCACGCTGAACCAGAACCAGCGCGTCAGCTATGACATGGAGCAGGACAAGCGCGGCCGCGCGTCGGCTTGCAACCTGAACGCCCTCGACGGCTGATCTCCCCCTCTAAACCGGCGCGCTCCGTTCGCGGGGCGCGCCGTTTCTATTCTCAGACGGGAGTGTTCATCATGGGTAATCAACCCGATTATCGCGCGCAGGCCGCCAAGTGCCGCGCCGACGCTGATACCTCCACGCTCGACAATGTCCGCGACCGCAACCTGCGCGCGGAAGCCGCCTGGCTCGAAATGGCCGTGCGTCAGGACCGCGTCACTGCCTCGCGCAGGGACCGCGAGCCGGCGCTTCAGGAAATACCCCTTCAGGAAACTGCATGAACTTCTTCGACAAGATCCACGAGACTCAGATTACCCGCCGCGCACGCCGGCCGCTTTCCCTCTCCTTCGGTCGCCCGGTGCTCGCCATTGCGCCCTGCCCGCGCGAAACCGCCCGCGCCGCGGTCCTCGAAATTCTGGGCTGAGCAGCCTAAAGGCACGGCTGGCGCCGTGCCACGCGCCGCCTCACTCTTTGCCCGGCAGCCCTGACAGGGCCAGCTGCGCCGCCTGACCCAGCCGCGCTGAAGCAAGACCGGATCGCGCTCCACCCGCTGAGCTGCACCGCCTTGCACGCCGCTGCACGGGACCCCACATAACTGACAGGGCGCGGGCTCTATGCGGCACGGTTCCGCCGGAACCTTCGCGCCCCTAAATACTTCCGACGCCTGCATGGGATCGGACGGTCGGTCCGGCCGTTATCGCTGCATCCGCTGATCGGAATGTCGCCGCCGCCGTCTCTGCGCGGCGCTTGCAAACACAACACAGGACCACAATGAACTTCTTCACGAATATCCAGGAAATGCAGATTACCCGTCGTAGCAACCATCCGTTCTCGGCCTTCGTGCCGATGCATCGCCGCCTCTTCCCGATCGAACCCTGCCCGCGCGAAGTCGCGCGCGCCGCGGTCCGCGAAGTGCTCGGCTAAGCCCAAAGCGGGCGTCCCGAAGTCGCGTGACAGCGACTCGGCCGCCCGCGCCAAGGCTCCTTGGGAGCCATTCGTTTTGCGGGAACACCACCCCACCCCGCCCGTTGAAGCCAGCAACCCCAATCATCACGGGATTGTAACCATGGCAGCGAAGACACCCCGCAAGCGCGCCCCGCGTGCGGAAAACGGCGACACCAACACCCCCACCAAATCTCAGGCTTCCACAGCCAAGACCAGCGGCCGTTCGCTTGCGCTCGGCACCTTGTCGGCCGGCGCCGTGATCGGCGCGGTAGCCGCCGCGCTGTTTGGCGCGAAGAAGCTCGGCAAGCGCAGCTACACCGATGGCCAACCGCTCGCTCCCGGCGCACAGCCTGATCCCGTCGCGACGCCCGCCACGGGCCCGGCCGCGGCACAGAACACCCAGACCGCCGGCTCGGCCGAGCACGTCCCCACCGATCTGATGGGCGACAAGCATCCCGGGTTCGAGGATCGCGCGGTCGACGCCTTCCGCCCCGATCCCACTGCGCCGATCCCGGAGGGCGAACGCGATGCCTTCCGCCCCGCGCTCGCTGGTGCTCAGGCGCCGACGCTCGTCTCCGGCCAGGCGCAGGAGAACGAACGCATCAACGCCATGCCGTCCTGAATCGGGAGAAAACTGACATGAGCATCTTCGGCAAGATCAAGGACGCCATCTTCGGCAAGAGCGGCGGCCCGTTCAGCGACAATTATCTCGGCCACAGCAACAATCGCCGCGACACTCCCGCTGCCGCGCCGGCTTCGCACCCCGCGCCGGCAGCGCCCCAGGCGCAGGCTCCGGTATCGCCCCAGGCACAGCAACCTGCGCCTGCAGCGCCTGCCCAGTCGCAACCGGTGGATGTCGAGCAGGTCCTGACCACCATTTCTGCCGGCAAGGGCAATCCGGACCTGAACTGGCGAACCTCGATCGTCGACCTGATGAAGCTGCTCGACCTCGACTCGAGCCTCGACAACCGCAAGGAACTGGCGACCGAACTCGGCTATACCGGCGAGAAGAACGGCTCGGCCGAGATGAACATCTGGCTTCACAAGGCCGTGATGCAGCAGCTCGAGAAGAGCGGCGGCAAGGTGCCGGCTTCGCTGAAAGACTGAGCCATGGCCGTCGACTACAAGCAGTTGTCGAAAGGCCTTGGCTGGTTTTCGCTCGCTCTGGGTGCGGCCGAGTTGCTGGCGCCGCGCAAGATCACGCAGGCGCTCGACGCTGGAGGTAATGAGCGGCTGGTAAGGGCGTTCGGCGCGCGGGAGATCGCCGCCGGGCTCGCCATCCTCGGTGCGCCGGCGCATGCCGAGCGCGTCGGGTCCCGCGTCGCCGGCGATGCGCTCGATCTCGGCGCGCTGGCGCTGGCGGCTCGCAATTCACCGCGCAACCCGTGGGTGTGGGGCGCGATCGGATTCGTGGTCGGCGCAACGGTCGCCGACGTGCTCGTCACCCGCGGCCTGAAGCAGACGCCGGATGCCGGAAACTCCGACCTCACCGGCTTCCTGCCGCGCGCCGGCTCGGGCCGCGCCACCTCCGCGGAACCTGCACACACTGCGAAAGGAATTGCGCCGGTCGTCGGCTGACGCCTATCCGAACCTTCAGTTTACGTAGCCACCCAAGGAGACTCGCATGACGACGCGTACAGCGACTGCCCGCTACGAAGGCTTCGGCAAGGAAGGCAAGGGTCAGCTCACCACACAATCGGGTGTGCTCGAGGCGACCCCCTACAGCTTCAACACCCGCTTTGGCGATGAGAAGGGCACCAATCCCGAGGAACTGATCGCCGCGGCCCATGCCGGCTGCTTCACCATGGCGCTCAGCTTCGCACTGGCCCAGGCCGGGTTCAACGGCGGCACGCTGGAAACCAAGGCGGCAGTGAAGCTCGATCAGGACGGCGAAGGCGGCTTCAAGATCACGCGCTCAGACCTCACGCTCACCGCCAGCATACCCGGCATCTCCGAAGAACAGTTCGAAGCCCTGGCACGAGGCGCCGAGCAGAATTGCCCGGTCTCCAAGCTGCTCAAGGCGGAAATCAACCTCGACTATACCCTGAGCTGACCATCGCCCGCGCCTGGGGCCCACCCCGGCGCGGCAAGCTCGAAGCCGCCGAACTCGAACCCCGGCACGACTACGCAGCTCACCAGTGTCCAGCCACTGCTGCCATGGGCTGCCTGCCACGCCCCGGCCGGCACTCGCGCCTGCGGCGCCTCGCCATGCAGCACGTCACCGCCAAGGGTTGTAACCCGCACTTCCCCGTTCTCGGCGGCTCCGATCCGCAGTTCCAGCGGCGCGCCGGCATGCCACAGCCAGAGCTCGTCGGCATCCACTCGGTGCCAGTGCGAGCGCTGCCCCGCCTCGAGCAGGAAGTGTATCGCCGTCCCCGCCGCGCGCTCGCCCGGCGCCGCATCGGCCCGCCACGTCTCGCGATACCATCCGCCTTCGGGGTGCGGCCGCAGGTGCAGGGCTGCGATGATCGACTGGGCTTCGTTCAACCTAACCTCCGATGACCGCGCTGTAGTTCTGGGTTCATGAAACCCACGGTACAGGCGGGACGTTTCGTTACCGGTTCTGAAATTCAATGTTCAAGGGAGTAGTTCAAATGCGTAATCTGATGCTTGCTGTTGGTGCGATGTCGCTGCTCGCGCCCGTCTCGATGGCTTTGCCCACCGCCAAGGCGGAAGCCAAGTCGTACACCTACAAGGACGATCAGCGCCGTTCGCGCTATCGTGAGTGGCGCGGGCGCGACGGCCGGACCTATTGCAAGAAGTCCAACGGCACCACCGGGCTGATCGTTGGCGGCGTGGGCGGCGCGCTGGTCGGCCGCACGATCGATACCCGCGGTGACCGCACCGGCGGTACCGTGCTTGGCGCCGTGGCCGGCGCACTGGCCGGCCGTGAAATCGACCGCAGCAACAGCAACAACCGCCGTCGCTGCCGCTAAGGCCTGACCGGTCACGCGGGGCATGGTGTTAACCCTTACGCGCTACAAGCGCGGCCATGCTCCGCGTGCTGGTTCTTTCCACGCTCTTCCCTGACGCATCTCGGCCGAACTTCGGCATCTTCGTTGAGCGTCAGACCCACGCGCTGGCAGCGCGCGACGATGTTGAGGTGCGGGTAGTGTCACCCCGCGGCATCCCGCCCTGGCCCTTGTCGCGCCTGGGCCGTTATGCGCCCCTTTCCGTGCTCCCTACACGCGAGCAGTGGAACGGGCTGCAGGTCCACCGCCCAACCTTCCTCAATCTCCCGGGTACGAGTGGGCGCTTCCATGCCGCCGCGCTTGCTCGTGCAGTCACGCCTGTGCTCGACCGCCTGCGGGACGAGTTCCCGTTCGACGTCATCGCCGCCGAGTTCTTCTTTCCTGACGGCGTCGCGGCGGTCGCGCTCGGCAAGCGCTACGGAGTACCGGTTTCGATAAAGGCGCGCGGCTCCGACATTCATCGCTGGAGCAAGATGCGCGCAACCCGCGGCCAGATCGTGAGGGCAGGACAAGCCGCCGATGGCTTGCTGGCGGTATCAGAAGGACTTCGCGACGACATGGCGGCGCTGGGTATGCCTCGCGAGCGGATCACCTGCCTCGTTACTGGCGTCGATCTTTCCCGCTTCTCGCCGGTCGACCGGCCCGCGGCCAAGGCAAAGCTTGGGATAAGCGGGCCATTGGTGCTGTCCATCGGCGCTTTGATTCCGCTCAAGGGCCATGAGATCGTCATCGACGCGCTCGTGTCCTTGCCCGGAGTGTCGCTGTGGATTGCTGGCGAAGGACCGCATCGGCCGTATCTCGCTCGAAAGATTGCCAGGCTCGGCCTTGGGAATCGCGTTCGCCTGCTCGGCGCGGTGCCCCACAATGTCGTTGCGGACCTGCTCGCGGCGGCCGACGTCATGGCCCTGGCTTCCGAGCGTGAGGGCTTGGCCAACGCCTGGGTCGAGGCGCTCGCCAGCGGTACGCCCGTCATTATTCCTGATGTCGGTGGCGCCCGCCAGGTCGTGCGCACGCACCAGGCCGGGCGGATCGTACCCCGCGATGCCGCCCACTTTGCCGTGGCTATCCAGGATCTGATCGCCACTCCGCCATCCGCAGCCGCGACCCGTGCAACTGTTGAACCCTTCACCTGGGAGGCGAACAGCAGCACCTTGAGCGATTTCCTCCAGCACCTCGTCAACCAGCGCTCCAGCAAGCGCTGACGGAACGGGGCCGCCGCTGCTCCGTTCGTCACCGGGAGCACGACGGAGATTCCCATGGAAGACGACACTCTGCCTCAACACGGCGCAACCACCCGCAAGGATGGCGACGCGCTTGCCGAACAGTTGAACCAGACGACTTCGGTAGATGCGGGCGGCACCGTATCCGGTACGGGCGACAAGGCCGCGTCGCCGGTACCAGGCGGCGAATTGGACGTTGTGTTTGACGCGGAAGAGGACGAGCATGACGGCCATTGAGCCGTGAACGGAACCCTCTGCCCCCCGCTCCGCGTTGACGGCTTGAACGCAGGGTGTCGACCGCGGCGCCCGATGCCTGGAGGATTGCATGGCGAGTAAGAAGAAAAAGGGCGAGGAACGCACGGCCAAGCCGGACAAGGCCGCCAAGCCGAAGCTCGAGAAGAGCAAGGGCGTGCTTCCCAAGACGATCAACGGGGTGAAGCTGCCTAAGGACGTACGCGAAAAGCTCACCGATTTGGCCAAACATCCAATCGTCGCCGAACTGCTCGCCGCTGGCCTGGTCGCAGTCGCCGCGCGGCTCAAGAACGAGCCGAAGATCAAAAACGGCGCATCCAAGGCAGTCAGCAAGGCACTCGATGCCGCCGAAGGCACCGGCCAGGACATGGCGCACGTCGCCGCGAACATCGCCGCTGCAGTCGTGAAACCGGTGGTGAAGCGGATCCGTACCGCTGCCGCCGCCGCTGCGGCAGCCCCGTCGGCGGATGAGCAGGACGCAGGCGCTGCGACGCCCCCTGCTCCCAACCCCAAGCCAATCGCCGCCACCCCGCCGACACGCCGGCCCAGGGCCGCGACCACCGGCACCGCACCGGTCAAGCCCCGCGCCTCTCGCCGCGCGGCGCCTAAACCTACAACCTCGGCGCCGAACGCCTTGGAGAGTGACGATGCCTGACACGCCCGGCGGCACCGATCCGCACAACCTGTCTACCGAACACCAGAAGTCCGGCGACGCGACGCGTCCGAAGGACACGATGGACAGCCCGAACGACGAGACGCATTGGGCCAAGGACTTCGACCCTGCCGGCGATGTCGGCAAGGCCAAGCCCAGCGGCAATCCGACCGACTGAATCGAAGAAGGGCCTCCCGATCGTCTCGGGAAGCCCTTCTGGTTCCTACAGCACGTAGCGGCTGAGGTCGGTGTTGCGCGCCACGCTCGACAATTGCTTGTCGACATAAGCGCCGTCGATCACCAGCGTCGAACCCGAACGATCCTCGGCCTCGAAGCTAACTTCCTCGAGCAGCTTCTCCATCACCGTCGAGAGCCGACGCGCGCCGATATTCTCGATCTCGGCATTCACTTCGGCCGCGATCTTCGCCACCGCGCGGATGCCGTCGTCGGTGAAGTCGATGCTGACGCCCTCGGTGCCGAGCAGCGCGGCATATTGCTGCACCAGGCTCGCCTTGGTGTCCGACAGGATCGAGACGAAGTCCTCCTCGGTCAGCGCCTTGAGCTCGACGCGGATCGGCAGGCGCCCCTGAAGCTCGGGCAGCAGGTCCGACGGCTTGGCGACGTGGAACGCGCCCGATGCGATGAACAGGATATGGTCGGTCTTCATCGGCCCGTACTTGGTCGCTACGGTCGTGCCCTCGATCAGCGGCAGCAAGTCGCGCTGGACGCCCTCGCGGCTCACCGAACCGCCACGCACATCGCTCACGGCGATCTTGTCGATCTCGTCGAGGAAGACGATCCCGTTCGCTTCGGCATCGGCCAGCGCCACACGGCTGACTTCGTCCTGGTCGAGGCGCTTGTCGGCTTCTTCCTCGACCAATTTGTCCCACGCCGCGCGCACGTTGAGCTTGCGCCGCTTGAGCGGGCTGCCGGCCAGCCCCTTCATCATCTCGGACAAATTGATCATCTGCGGCGCGCCGCCGGGCACGTCGAACGGCATGGCCGGGGCCTGCTCGATTTCGATCTCGATCTCGGTATTGTCTAGCACGCCGTCGTGGAAGCGCTGCTTGAACGCCTCGCGCGTCGCGGTGCTCGCATCCTTGCCGGTCAGCGCGTCGAGCAGGCGGTTCATCGCCGCCTCTTCGGCCTTGTCCTTCACCGCGGAACGCCGGCGCTCCTTTTCCAGCCGGATCGCTTCCTCGACCAGGTCGCGGGCGATCTGCTCGACGTCGCGGCCGACATAGCCGACCTCGGTGAACTTGGTCGCCTCGACCTTCACGAACGGCGCGTCGGCCAGCTTCGCCAGCCGGCGGCTGATCTCGGTCTTGCCGCAGCCCGTGGGCCCGATCATCAGGATGTTCTTCGGCGTTACCTCGTCGCGGAGATCGGCACTGAGCTGCTGCCGGCGCCAGCGGTTGCGCAGCGCGACGGCAACGGCCTTCTTGGCATCGCGCTGCCCGATGATGTGGCTGTCGAGCGCGGCGACGATCGTCTTGGGGGTAAGGTTCTGGTTCATCTTCTACTCGTTCCCCTCCCTGCAAGGGAGGGGCTAGGGGTGGGTTTGCGGCGGGCGAGGCTCGATGCCTCGACCGGCGCGCTGTTGGTGAGGACAGGGCTCGCCTTCGGCTCGCACCCACCCCTACCCCTCCCTTGCAGGGAGGGGAGACTGACAATCAGTTCACGCTATCCAGCGTCTCGATCGTCAGCCGGTCATTGGTATAGACGCACAGCTCGCCGGCGATCTTCATCGCCTGGCGCGCGATCTTCTCGGCGTCGCTCTCATAGTCGACCAGCGCGCGCGCCGCAGCCAAGGCGAAATTGCCGCCCGATCCGATCGCCGCGACGCCGCCCTCGGGCTCGAGCACGTCGCCATTGCCGGTGACGATCAACGTCACTTCCTTGTCGGCGACGATCAGCATCGCCTCCAAATTGCGGAGATATTTGTCGGTCCGCCAATCCTTGGCGAGTTCGACCGCCGCACGCAGCAGTTGGCCGTGATGCCGCTCCAGCTTGCTTTCCAGCCGCTCGAACAGGGTGAACGCATCCGCGGTCGCCCCGGCAAAGCCGGCGATCACCGATCCGTCGCCCAGCGGCCGCACCTTGCGCGCGTTGGGCTTCATCACGGTGTTTCCGGCCGAGACCTGGCCGTCGCCGGCGATCACCACTTTGCCCGATTTGCGCACGGAGAGAATGGTCGTGCCGTGCCACGCATTGCTGTTGTCGCTCATAGCCGGCGCATATGGGGAGCGCGTTTGCCAAGCGCAAACAGCCCTTCTTCGTCACCCCGGCCTTGTGCCGGGGCGCACCCTACGGCACGGGAAAGCCAAGGAACCTCAACGCCCTCGCGGGCCGCGCGGTGGCCCCCGGCACAAGGCCGGGGTGACGATGGAAGAAGCACCATGCGCCACGACGACAATCTCACCACCGACCGCCAGACCTTCGTCAGCCATCTCGAATGCTCGATGACCGGCGAGCGCTATGAGGCCGATCAGCTTCACGGCCTGTCGGGCGTCGGCCGCCCCTTGCTGGTGCGCTACGACCTCAAGGGCGTGAAGGCCGCGCTCACTCCCGACACGCTGTCGCAGCGCCCGGCGGATCTGTGGCGCTACCGCGAGTTGCTGCCGGTGCGCCGGACGCAGAACATCGTCTCGCTCGGCGAGACCGCGACTCCGATCATCCCGCTCGAAAAGGAACCCGGCAATGTCTGGGTCAAGGACGAGGGGCGGCTGCCGACCGGATCGTTCAAGGCGCGCGGGCTGGTGATGGCGATCGCCATGGCCAAGGAGCTCGGCGTCACGACGATCGCGATGCCGACCAACGGCAATGCCGGCGCCGCCGCCGCAGCCTATGCCGCCCGCGCGAATATCGAGGCGATCATCTTCTGCCCCGCCGACACCCCCGAGATCAACGTGCGCGAGATCGCCGCGCAGGGCGCCCGCGTCTACCGCGTCAACGGCCTGATCGACGATTGCGGCAAGATCGTCGGCCAGGGCAAGGAGACACGCGGCTGGTTCGATCTGTCCACCCTAAAGGAACCATATAGGATCGAAGGCAAGAAGACGATGGGGCTCGAGCTCGCCGAGCAGTTCGGCTGGGAGCTGCCCGATGCGATCTTCTACCCCACCGGCGGCGGCACCGGGCTGATCGGCATGTGGAAAGCGTTCGACGAGATGGAAGCGCTCGGCTGGATCGGCGCCAAGCGTCCGCGCATGGTCGCAGTCCAGGCGGAGGGCTGCGCCCCAATCGTCCGCGCCTTCGAAGCCGGCGAGCGCCACGCCACCCGCTGGGAAGACGCACACACCGTCGCCGCGGGCATCCGCGTTCCCCAGGCAGTCGGCGACTTCCTGATCCTCGACGCCGTCCGCGCGAGCGGCGGCAGTGCGATGGCAGTCAGCGACGCGGCTCTGGTCCAGGCCGTCGACGATGCCGCGCGTAAGGACGGGCTGCTGCTCTGCCCCGAAGGCGGCGCGACGCTGGCCGCCTATCGCGACGCGCTGGCCAGCGGCCTGGTCGATGCCGAGGAGCGCGTGGTGCTGTTCAATTGCGCGACCGGGCTGAAATACCCGCTGGCGGACAATTCGCACTATCTCGACCGCCACCAGCCCATCGACTGGGCAGCGCTTTAAGTTTCTCCCCTGCAAGGGGAGGTGGCGCGCGCGAGCGCGACGGAGGGATGTCACCGTCAAAAGCGGAGTACCCCGCTTCGAGCGGGATACCCCTCCGTCAGCCCTTCGGGCCGCCACCTCCCCTTGCAGGGGAGGATCAGGACTCGCCTCGCCCCACAACCGACTCGCACCAGCGCAACCACCTGGAACCGGCGATTCCTCCGCACGCTCCACGCCCATGCGTGCCAAGCGGCTCAACTCCTCGATGATCGACCGCATCGTCTTCGACGACGACGCCGAGACGCTGGTCATCGCGTTCAAGAACTCGGGGCGCTACATCTACTCGGGCGTGCCCCGCGCGATCTACGACGCGCTCGCCAGAACAGCCTCGGCCGGCACGTACTTCAACCAATATATCAAGGGCCACTTCCCCTGCCGCCCCGAACGCAAGCGGCACCGGCCAGACAACTGATCCTCCCCACAAAGGGAGGATAGAAGCTACCCCAGCACCCGTGTCACGAAATCGGACCCAAGCTGCAGCCCGGCCGGATCGACGCTGTGCCCCAGCCCGCGCGACACATGCCCCTCGATCGGGAAGCCCAGGCGCTCCAGCTCACTCACCGCATGATGGTACGCCGACACCGGCACCACCGGATCGGCATCGCCATGCACCAGCAGCACCGGCGGCTTGCTGCGCACGGCATCCGCCTCCAGCGACGGTCCGGCGATCATCCCGGAATAGCCCAGGATCCCCGCGACCGCGCGCGCACGCCGGACCCCGACATGCAGCGCCATCATCGTCCCCTGGCTGAAGCCGGTCAGCACCAGCCGGTCGTCGCTCAGCCCATGCTTTGCCAGCAGCCCATCCAGATAGGCATCGAGCACCGGTGCAGCCCGCGCGGCGCCCGCCGCCAGCGCCGCACGCGAGAGATCCTGCAGCCCCCACCATTGGTACCCGCCCGGCGCCCCGTAACAACGCTCGGGCGCGTTCGGGGCGACGAACAGCGTGTGCGGCAGCATCCGCTGCCACATAGGCGCGAAGGAAAGGAGATCGGCTCCGTTCGAACCATAGCCGTGCAGCAGCACGACCACGGAGTCGGGCTTACCACCCGAAGCAGGAAGGCGCTTGGGCCCGTCGAGTTGCGGCATGGCCGACTGCTGCATGAACTATCACCGGAGATTGCTTGGGCGGAGGCAAGATTGCCGAACGGGAGCGGACTGACGCGGGTGCAATGCTTCAAGCGGAGGGGAAAGGGCAATGCCGATGAGGTTACCGCGACGCCGTGGTCGACAGACTTGGACGCTGATCGGTCCCGGCCTTCGCTTCACGGCGCCACCGCGTGACATCGGCTTCTTGATGGTGCGCTTAGCTTTCTGCCGCGTGGGCAAAGCGGCGGTCGGGTACCAGCCACAGGGCGATGACCGCGACGTACAGGCCGATGGCGACCCACCGGCTGACATAAGCGAGCGGGACCGCCGCGACGTACAGCGCAATGCTGCCCCACCCCTTCCAGTCCCTGCCGATCGCGCGTGCGATGCGCGAGTTCTTGCCGTTGCAGGCGATGATCGCGCGTTCAGTGAGCGTGTAGCCGATCGCCGCCAGGCCGAGCACGATGCCGTAGCAGGCAGTGGCGCCGGGCGAGAACGCGCTCTCGTCGAGCCAGCGGATCACGAAGGGCACAAGACTCAGCCAGAAGAGCAGGAACAGGTTCGCCCACAGCACGCGGCCGTCCACCCGCTCGGTGATGTGCAGGAGATGGTGGTGGTTGTTCCAATAGAGCCCGACATTGATGAAGGCGAGCACATAGGCGAGCAGCAACGGCATGCTGCCGCTCAGATCGGCAAGATTGCCCCCGGCCGGCACCTTCAGCTCCAGCACCATGATCGTGATGATGATCGCGATCACGCCATCGGTGAATGCCTCTAACCGTCCCGGCCGCATGCAATGGCTCCTCTTCCGAACACCGCAGAGTTCAGTGCGGGCGATCGCGCGCCGGCTCAACCGAAACTTGCAGCGTCGCTGTGCACGATGTTGCGGGCGAAACAAAAGCAGGTACGAGACGGAGAACTCCCGATCCGCGCCGAGAATGACCGACATGCCCAGCACGCGCTACCGCTTCGGCGCCTTCCTACTCGAGACGCCGCAACTGCGCCTCACCCGCGACGGAGAGCCGGTGAAGCTCGGCGGACGCGCGCTCAACCTGCTGGCCGCGCTCGCCGAAGCCCAAGGCGCACTCGTCCCGCGCGACGCGCTGATCGCGCGGGTGTGGCCCAACCAGGCGATCGACGAGACCGCGCTGCGGGTGCACCTCTCCGGCGCGCGCAAGGCGATGGGGCAGGATGGCGGCAGTCCGATCATCGTGGCCGAACCCGGGCGAGGCTATCGGCTGGGAATCGCCGTGACCCGCGAAGAGGATAACCCGCAGCCGGAGGTTGGCCTCCCGGCGCGCGCCCGGCTGCCGGGGCGGATCGGGAAACTGTTCGGGCGGGACGCAGTGACCGCTGCATTGGCCGGCGAACTGGTCGAGCGCCGGTTCCTCTCGCTGGTGGGACCCGGCGGGATCGGCAAAACGACCGCAAGCCTGGCGATCGCGCAAGCGGTGGCGGAGCGCGGCGACCTGGACGCGTGGTTCGTCGACCTGGCACCAGTCGGCGACGGCACCTTGGTACTTGCGACGATCGCCACCAAGCTGGGCATCCCGGCTTCGGGAGCCGACCTCGCTGACCGTATAGCCGCGCGCCTGGCTGAACGGCCGGCAGTTATGCTCCTCGACAATTGTGAGCATCTGGTTGACGCCGCGGCAGTCGTCGCGGAGGCTCTGCTGCACGGGGCGCCCAACCTGCTGCTGCTCACCACCAGCCGTGAGCCGCTGCGGGCCGAGGGCGAGTGGGTCCACAGGATCGCCGCGCTCGAATTCCCCGGCGATGCGGAGCGCGCGAGCGTCGACGCGGTGGCGCGGTGCTCCGCGACGGCCTTGTTCGCCGAGCGCGCCTCGGCGGTGAACAAGGGTTTCGCCGTAGACGCGCACAATGCGCCGGCCATCATCGATATCTGCCGGCAATTGGACGGGATTCCGCTTGCGATCGAACTGGCCGCGGCGCGCAGCGACACCATGACGCCGCAGGCGATCGCCGCCGGTCTGGACGACCGGTTCGCGCTGCTCACGCGCGGGCGGCGCACCGCGCTTCCCCGCCACCGCACGCTGCGCGGGGCGCTGGACTGGAGCTATGACCTGCTCGATCCGCCGATGCGGGCATTGCTCGATCGGCTGTCGCTGTACCGCGGAGACTTCGATGCGGATCGGGCCCAGCGGATGGCCGACGGCGCCGGCATCCTGCCGCCGGCTGCCGAAGACATGGTGGCCGAGCTGGTAGCGAAATCGATGGTCGTGGCGTCGGTGACATCCGCGGGGGCGCGCTACCGGCTGTTGGACACGACGCGGCATTACGGGCTCGAACGCTTGACCGCGTCGGGCGCGATCCAGGCGGCCCGGCGCGATCATGCGCACATCATCCTGCGCGGGCTGGGCGACAGCGCGGCGGCATGGGAAGGCAAGGCGCCGCGCGAGTGGCTGGCCGAATATAGCGCGCAGATCGACGATGTCCGCAGCGCGATCACCTGGGCCAGCGGCACGGACGGCGACGCCCTGCTCGCGGCAGAACTGGTGATCGCGGCGGCACCCTTGTGGTTCCACCTGTCGCTGCCGGGCGAGTTCCTGAAACATGCCGAGGCCGCCATCGCCGTGATGGACGCAGGCGGCGTCGATCCGTCCCGCCAGGTCGAGCTGCTGTCGGCCTATGGCCACGGGCTGTGGCACACCCAGGGCCCCGTTCCTGCCATGGCAGAAGCCTTTGCGCGCGCACTGGCCTTGGCCGAAGAAATGGGATCGCCGGCGCTGGCGCTGCGTGCGCTCTGGGGTGTCTGGGCGCAGCGGATCCTGGACGGGCACTATGCCGAGAGCCTGGCGCTCGCGCAGCGTTTCGACGCGGCAGTCGGTGCCGAAGGCGCCTTGGGAGACCGGCAGACGGCGGCGCACATGCTGGCGCTGTCGCATCATTTCTCGGGCGACCACGCTCGAGCCATGGCGATGCTGGAGCGCGTCATGGCGGGCGACGCCGTGCCGGAGCGGGCAAACCACGCCAACCATGCCCAGATCGACGGAAAGATCGCCGTGATGAGCCTGTTGATGCGGCTCTACTGGATGCGCGGCGACCTGGACGGTGCGCTCGCCATCGCGCGCGAGTGCGCCCAGGATGCGGCGCGCATCGATCATGCGCTGTCGGTCTGTTACGGGCTGGCGGTCGGCTGCATTCCCGTTGCGATCGCTGCGGGCGAGCCCGTGCTCGCCGCGGCCTGGATCGACGCACTGGCCGACCGTACCGAGCGCCACGGCCTGGATCATTGGGGCGCGTTCGTGTCGGGCTATGCGCGCGCACTGGGCAAGGACGCCCCCTTGCCTGCCTGGATCAGCGGGATGCAGGCAGAGATGTTCGCAGTCGCTTTGGACCCAAAGGCCGCCGTGCCCTGGCGGCGCGAACCGGCTTAACGACTCTTCACGACGCTTAACTCGCGGGCCCGTCCGGGCACCGGCATATCCCTCCTTGCCAAGTCGGTCCCCCACCGGCGCGAAGGTCAAGGAAGAAGCCCGTGTCCCCACCCGTCTCCCGCATCAACCCCGAGCCCCTGCGGATCGCGCCTGCCTCCGCGCATCCGCAGCTCGATCCGGCGGTGCAGTCGTTCCTCGACCGGTGGGAAGAAGGCGCGGAGACGCCGGCACGCGACGCGCCGGTACCCGACATCGCCCTGATCCATCCGGCCGCGGCAGAGCGCACCCTTCCGCTCTATCTCTACCTCGAAGTCCCCTCCGACCGCGCCGAGGACCGCACCCCCGCGCTCCAGGCATTGGCCGACCGTGCCGGCGTGGCCGTGCTGCGGCACATGGTGCCGCTCGGCGCAGACCTGCACACCACCCGTGCCGCGCTGCATCAGACGGTGGAGCGGATCGCCGCAGACGCTGCCCAGCTCGATCCCGCACGGATCGCGATCGGTGGCGACGGGCTGGGCGCAGCGGTGGCGCTGGCCGTGGCGGCCAACCCCGCGCTGCCACGATGGCCGTTCCGCCTGCTCATCCTCGCGACGCCGATCCTCGGCCCGCGCACCGACGTATCGGGCACCGCCTGGCTGACGGCGGAGCGCGCCGCGATGCTCGCCGCCTATGCCGAGCCCATCGCGGCCGACGCCAACATTCTGCCGCCGATCCTGGTCCTCACGGCGGAAGCGGACCCGTTCCGCGATGCCGCCGAGGCGCTCGCCCGGCGCTTGATGGCCGACGGGGCGGACGTGTCGGCGATCCGCACGATCGGCACCATTCACGATTTCACCTGGCTGCCGCCGCTGCGCGACGCGCCCGGATCGCTCGACGCGGCCCGGTTGATGGCAGGCGCCCTGCACCATCGTCTTCACGCCTGCGAGGAAAAGAGCCAGTCATGCTGATGCCCCTGAACACGCCCGGGCGATCCGCCGCGTCGTCGAACGATCTGCCCACCCGCCTCCTGATCGGCTTTGCCGGCATCGCGCTGGTGGTGCTGGTCTGCATCGCACTGGGCAACCAAGGCACGCTGGCGCTGCTGATCTTCCTCTATCTGAGCGGTCTGGCGCTCGTGCTGCGGGCGATGTGCGCCTCGCACGACGGCGCCTGACCATTCAACAATATCGAACGAATAGGTCGATCTTATCGGGATATTCGGGAGAAACGGCGCTGCCTAACGTCCAGTCAGTCGCTGAAACATCGCATCACCAACGAAGGGAACCCACCATGACCATCACCGCCACCGCCACCCCGGGCAAGTCGCTGCTCTCGCCGAGCGACCACACTCTGATCCTCATCGACTTTCAGTCGCAGATGGCCTTCGCCACCAAGTCGATCGCGGCCGAAGTACTGCGCAACAACGCGGCGTTGGTGTCGCACGCTGCGGCGTCGTTCAATGTCTCCACGATCCTGACCACCGTTGCCGAGAAGAGCTTTTCCGGCCCGATGTTCGACGAGATCACCGACGCATTCCCGGGTCAGGCGATGCTCGACCGTACGTCGATGAACACCTGGGAAGACGCCGCGGTGATCGAGGAAGTGAACCGGATCGGCAAGGAGCGGATCGTGTTCGCCGGCCTGTGGACCAGCGTCTGCATCGTCGGCCCCGTCGCTTCGGCGATCGATCAGGGCTTCGACACCTACTTCATCGCCGATGCCTGCGGCGACATCTCGCCCGAGGCGCATGAACGTGCGGTGCAGCGGATGATCCAGCTCGGCGCGAAGCCGATGACCTCGCTCCAGTATCTGCTCGAGCTGCAGCGCGACTGGGCCCGCACCGAAACCTACGACTCCACCACCGGCATCGCGAAGAAGTGGGGCGGCGCCTACGGCCTGGGCATATCATACGCAAAGATGATGTTCGGCGCCTCCGAAGCCAGCCACTGATCTGCCCCACGGAGGCCGCGCCCCGGCCTCCCCAGCCATCCTCACCCACGTTTTTTCGGAAGGTTTTACCATGAGCACCATCACCACCCAGGACGGCACCGAGATCTTCTTCAAGGATCTGGGGCCCAAGGACGCCCAGCCGATCATGTTCCACCATGGCTGGCCCTTGTCCTCGGACGATTGGGACACGCAGATGCTGTTCTTCCTCGCCAACGGCTTCCGCGTTGTGGCGCATGACCGCCGCGGCCATGGCCGTTCTGCCCAGGTCGCCACCGGCCACGACATGGATCATTATGCCGCCGACGCGGCAGCGGTGGTCGAGCATCTCGACCTGAAGAACGCCGTGCATATCGGCCACTCCACCGGCGGCGGCGAAGTCGCCCGCTACGTAGCCAAATACGGCCAACCGCAGGGCCGCGTCGCCAAGGCGGTGTTGGTGAGCGCGGTGCCGCCGCTGATGGCGAAGACCGACGCCAATCCCGACGGCCTGCCGATCGAGGTGTTCGACGGCATCCGCGCCGGGCTTGCCGCCAACCGCGCCGAGCTGTTCCGCGACTTCGCCTCGGGGCCGTTCTACGGCTTCAACCGCCCGGGCGCGAAGGTGAGCCAGGCGGTCATCGACAATTGGTGGCGCCAGGGCATGATGGGCAGCGCGCTCGCCCATTACGAGGGAATCAAGGCGTTCTCCGAAACCGACCAGACCGAGGATTTGAAGGCGATCACCGTGCCGACCCTCGTCCTCCAGGGCGATGACGACCAGGTGGTTCCGTTCAAGAACGCCGCCGTCCGCCAGGCCGAGCTGCTGCAGAACCCGACGCTGAAGATCTATCCCGGCTTCTCGCACGGCATGCTGACCGTCGATGCCGCGGTGATCAACGCCGATCTGCTCGCCTTCATCCGCGCCTGAACCACACGCCGAGGAGTTCCCAGGATGAAGCCATACCTCATCTCGCTTGCCGCCGGGTTGCTGGTCGGCATCGTCTACAGCCTCCTCGGCGTCCGTTCGCCGGCACCGCCGACCATTGCCCTGGTCGGCCTGCTCGGCATCCTGCTTGGCGAGCAGGCACTGCCGCTCGCCAAGCGGCTCGGCTCGCGGCACGAAACCGTCGCCTATCTTCGCACCGAATGCACCGAGCATGTGCTCGGCCGGCTGCCCGGCGACCAGGCATGAGCCTCACTCGCCGCCAGACGCTTGCCGGCGTCGCCGCCACCGCCCTCACCGCCCCGCTCTACGCAAGGACCCCGCTCATGGCCGCCACCGACCTGATCCTCGTCAACGCCAAGGTCACCACGCTCGACCGCGAGAACCCGCAGGCCGAGGCGATCGCCATCCGCGACGGCAAGTTCCTGGCGGCGGGCAGCGAGGCCGAGGTGCGCGCCGCCGCCGGTCCCGGCGCTACCGTGATCGACGCCGGCCGCCGCCGGGTGATCCCCGGGCTGATCGACAGCCACATGCACATCATCCGCGGCGGGCTGAACTACAATATGGAGCTGCGCTGGGACGGCGTGCCGACGCTGGCCGACGCGATGGCGATGCTCAAGCGCCAGGTCGACAACACGCCCGCGCCGCAATGGGTGCGCGTGGTCGGCGGCTTCACCGAGCACCAGTTCGCCGAAAAGCGCCTGCCGACGATCGCCGAGCTCAACGCCGTCGCGCCCGATACGCCGGTGTTCATCCTCCACCTCTACGATCGCGCGCTGCTCAATGCCGCCGCGCTGCGGGTGGTGGGCTATACCAAGGATACGCCGAACCCACCGGGCGGCGAGATCGTGCGCGACGCCGCCGGCAACCCGACCGGGCTGCTGCTCGCCCAGCCCAATGCGACCATCCTCTATTCGACGCTGGCCAAGGGCCCGAAGCTGTCGCCGGACTATCAGCTGAATTCCACGCGCCACTTCATGCGCGAGATGAACTCGCTCGGCGTGACCGGCGTGATCGACGCCGGCGGCGGCTTCCAGAACTATCCCGAGGATTACGACATCATCGGCAAGCTCCACGACGAGGGGCTGCTGACGCTGCGCATCAGCTACAACCTGTTCACCCAGAAGCCGAAGGAAGAGCTGGCCGATTTCTCCGGCTGGGTGAAGCAGGTCTCGCCGGGCCAGGGGGACGACACCTATCGCCACAATGGCGCGGGCGAGATGCTGGTCTATTCCGCCGCCGATTTCGAGGATTTCCGCGTCGAGCGCCCCGACATGCCCCCCAGCATGGAAGGCGATCTGGAGCCGGTGATCCGCCTGCTCGCCGAGCATCGCTGGCCCTGGCGGCTGCATGCCACCTACGACCAGACGATCGGCCGCGCGCTCGACGTGTATGAAAAGGTCAACCGCGACATTCCGCTGACCGGCATCAACTGGTTCTTCGACCATGCCGAGACGATCAGCGACCGCAATATCGACCGCATCGCTGCGCTGGGCGGCGGCATCGCCGTGCAGCACCGCATGGCCTATCAGGGCGAATATTTCGTCGAGCGCTACGGCGCCAAGGCGGCCGAGCGCACGCCGCCGATCGCCAAGATGCTCGCCGCCGGCATTCCCGTCGGCGCCGGCACCGACGCGACCCGCGTCGCCAGCTACAACCCGTGGGTTTCGCTCAACTGGCTCGTCACCGGCAAAACCGTCGGCGGGCTGGGCCTCTATCCCAGCGCCAACCGCATGAGCCGCGAAAAGGCGCTGCGCATGTGGACGCACGAGAACACCTGGTTCTCGAGCGAAGTCGGCAAGAAGGGGCAGATAAAGGCCGGCCAGCTCGCCGATCTGGCGGTGCTTACCGGCGATTATTTCAGCGTCTCCGAAAGCGAGATCCCGCATTTGCGCTCGGCGCTGACGATGCTCGGCGGCAAGGTGGTTTACGGCGAGGGCGAGTTCGCGCCGCTGTCTCCGCCCATGCCGCGGCCGATGCCCGACTGGTCGCCGGTCGCGACGTTCGGCGGCTATCACCGCGATCCCGCCAACGACGCCAAGCTCGCCAGCGCGTGCGGCTGCGCCTCGGCCTGCGGCGTCCATGGCCACGACCATGCCGCGGCGCTGGGCGCCAGCGTCCCTGCCGCCGATGTCCAGA
Source organism: Sphingomonas sp. S2-65 (assembly GCF_021513175.1). Classification (NCBI taxonomy): domain Bacteria; kingdom Pseudomonadati; phylum Pseudomonadota; class Alphaproteobacteria; order Sphingomonadales; family Sphingomonadaceae; genus Sphingomonas; species Sphingomonas sp. S2-65. Next base: position 1,643,004 of record NZ_CP090953.1, read on the forward strand.
GCTTCTGGGGCTCGCTTGGCTGCGGCTGCTGGGCCGTCTGATCCCCTCCCCTTCTTCAGGAGTTTTCGAGATGAAACGCTTTGCCTTGCTGATCGCCACCGCGCTGGTGAGTGCCGCGCCGCTGGCGCCCGCCGCTGCCCAATTGGCGCCCGCCACCGCCGACTTCTCGGTCGGTCCGCAATATGACACGACGCATGTCTATGTCGCGCCGGGCGATTTCGACCGGTTCGTCACCAGCCTGCTCGCCACCTTCGGCGGCACCGCCACCAAAAAGGGCGAGTTCCAGGTGACGCCCACCAGCAGCAAGACCATGTCGCAGCTGGTGCTGACCCCGGTCGGTTCGCTGTCGGTGTTCGGCTTCGTGACGCCGATCCCCTATCCGTTCGGCGGCGAGCGGACCGGCTATCTGGTGGCCGATATGGACAAGGCGGTCGAGGCGGCGGTGAAGCATGGCGCCGCGCGCCTGATCACCACCTTCCCCGATCCGATCGGTCGCGATGCGGTGGTGCAATGGCCGGGCGGCGTGAACATGCAGCTCTACTGGCATACCGCCAAGCCCAACTACCCCGCTCTGGCAAGCGTGCCGGAGAACCGCATCTATCTGACGCCGGACGCCGCCGACAATTTCGTGCGCCGCTGGGCCGCCTATGCGCATGCCAGGATCGTGTCGGACGAAAAGGCCGCGCCGGGCGTCGAGATCGGGCAGCAGGGCAAGACCTATCGCCGCATCCGGCTCAGCTCGGGCTATGGCAACATGGCCGTGCTGGTCTCCGATGGGCAGCTGCCCTGGCCCTATGGCCGCGACATGACCGGGTACGAAGTGCCCGATCTGGCCGCGACGCTTGCCAAGGCAACCACGGCAGGCGTCGAGACGCTGGTGCCGGCGCATGCCGAACAGGGCCGCACCGCCGCCATCGTGCGCTTCCCGGGCGGCTATGTCGCCGAGATCCACGCGAAGACGGGGGCCTGAGCGATGCGGGGAACCGGCACGCCACGCTTCGTCGACGCCGTGCTCGACTGGCGCCCGATCTGGTTTCTCGCCAGGCTCGCGCTGGTCGGCGCGTATCTTCTCGGCGGGCTGGTCAAGCTCAGTGACTGGCCGGCCGCGGTCGCCGAACAGGCGCATTTCGGGATGAACCCGCCCGCGCTGTGGTCGGGGCTCACCATCGCAGTCGAGCTGATCGGGCCGGCGCTGATCCTGTGGGGCCGCTTCGTCTGGCTGGGCGCGGGCATGCTCGGCGTGTTCACGCTGCTCGCCGCCTGCGTCGCCAACGCCTTCTGGGCGATGCCCGCCGGGCACGAGCGCTTCATGGCGACCAACAGCTTCTTCGAGCATGTCGGCCTGATCGGCGGCTTCGTGCTGGCGGCCCTGGTCGCTCGGATGGAGCAGCGGCGTGCGTAAGGCGCTGCTGCTGGGCTTCCTGGTCGCCGGCCCCGCGGCCGCGCAGACTCGCGAAGCCTGGCAGCCGCCGGTCCTGTCGATCACCCGCTATGACGAGGATTGGTCCAACCTCGCCGATGCCGAAAGGCGGGAGCATCACTGGACCGGCCCGCTCAAATACATCCCGCTCGGCGACGGCGGCGCCTATCTGACCACCGGCGTGGAAGTGCGGCTGCGCGAAGAGGCGTATCGCAACAATCTGTGGGCCGATGGCCCGGCGCCCGACGATGCCTATCTATGGGCGCGCGCACTGCCTTATGCCGATCTGCATGTCGGCAGAGTCCGCGCCTTCGTCCAGCCGATGGCGGCCTTTGCCGCGGGCGTACGGCCCGCGGCGGGTCCGGCCGATCAGACCCGCATCGACCTGCTGCAGGGCTTTGCCGACGTGACGCTGGGTCCGGTTACGCTGCGCGGCGGCCGGCAGATGCTCTCGCTGGGCAGCGAGCGGCTGATCGGCACTCGCTATGGCCCCAACGTCCCGCTGGCGTTCGATGGCGTCCGCGGCATCCTGCACCATGGCCAGGCGAGCCTCAGCCTGTTGGCAATGCGCCCGGTGTCGCCCGGTCTGGACGATTTGGACGATCGCAGCTCGCCGACTAAGGCATTGTGGGGCGCCTATGGCAGCGTCCCCGGCCTCGATTTCTATTACCTGGCCTATCGCAATCGCGCGGCGCGCTTCGGCGGACGGAGCGGGCATGAACTTCGCCACAGCCTGGGTCTGCGCTGGTATGGCAGCGCGGAAGGCTGGCACTGGAACATCGAGGGGGTCGCCCAATTCGGGCGCTTCTCCGACCAGCGGATCGGCGCCTGGACGCTCGGCACCGAAGTCGGCCACCGCTTCGCGAACGCGCCGCTGAGGCCCGACGCGACGCTGCGCTTCAACATGGTTAGCGGCGACAAGCATCTGGGCGACGCCCGGCTGGGCACGTTCAACGCGCTGTTCCCCAAGGGCAAGTATTTCGGCGAGCTGTCGCCCGTCGGCCCGGCCAATATCGTCAGCCTCAATCCCAGCGTGGCCTTGGCGCTGAGCGACACGGTGTCGGCCAGCGTCGCCGGCATGGCCTATTGGCGCTATTCGCGCGCCGACGGCGTCTACGACATTCCGGGCAACCTGATCCGCGCGCCCGGCGGCGCGCGCAGCCGCTTCATCGGCAAGGAGGCCGAGATGACGCTGGCCTGGCAGGCGACGCCCGAGCTCGAGCTTTCCACCTCGCTGTCCGCTTTCCAGGCCGGCAGCTTTCTGCGCGAGACCGGACCGGCAAAGACCATCGCTATGCTCGGCCTCGAAAGCAATTTCCGTTTCTAGACCGCCTTCCAAGGAGCCCGTCATGGCCACGTCCCCCGCCCCTCGCTCGTCGCTGCCCGGCCTGCTGCTGTTCCTGTCCGCGACCACCGGCCTGGTGGATGCCGCCAGCGTGCTGGGGCTAGGCAAGGTGTTCACCGCCAACATGACCGGCAACATCGTCTTCCTGGGCTTTGCCGCCGTCGGTACGCCCGGCTTCAAGGTGGCGCCGTTCGTGGTGGCGATCGCCGCCTTCATGCTTGGCGCGCTGATCGCCGGCCGCGTCGGTACCGCGCATGCCAGCCTGCCGCTGCGCCACTGGCTGATCCGCGCCGCTATCGTCGAGACCGTGTTGCTGTGGATCGCCGCGGGAATCGCGCTGGTGCTGCACGTGCCGAGCCAGGACCCGCAATGGGCGGTGTTCGCGATCATCGCACTGACGGCGGTCGCAATGGGCTTCCGCAACGCCACGGTCCGCCAGCTCAAGGTGCCGGACCTCACGACCACCGTGCTGACGCTCACCGTGACCGGCATCGCCGCCGATTCCAAGCTGGCCGGCGGCGCCGGCGCCAATCTGGGCCGCCGGATCGGTGCCATCGTGTCGATCTTCGCCGGGGCGGCAGTGGGCGCGGTGCTCGTGATGCATAGTGGCCTGGCCGCACCGCTGGCATTGGCCGGGCTGATGGTGTTGGTCGGTACGCTTGTCTGCGCACGCCATCCCAGCGCCGCCCTCCCGCGCACCGCCTGACGCAGAGCGGCGGCAGCGCGCTTCATACCGCCGGTGCCACGGACGTGAGCACCAAGCGACAGTGACATTTGTCACGCGCTGCGCATGACGACCTACACTGGTTCGAGGACCGTCTCCGGCTGATGCTGACGCAGCAAAGGAGCGAGGGATGGTGGAAAACAGTATAGAAGCGGTCGGCAGGCTCGGCGGCATATCGAAAACGTTCGGAAGCCGGCTCGTACTCGACAACATCGCGCTGGAGATACGCCGCGGCGAAGTCACCGCGCTGCTGGGCCCGAACGGCGCGGGGAAGACGACCCTGGTGGGCATGCTGACCGGAAGGCTCGCGCCCGACCACGGCCATGTAGCGCTGTTCGGCCTCGATCCCGCACGTCCCGCGGCGCGGGCGCGCATGGGCGTCATGCTCCAGAGCGCCGGCCTTCCCGACGTGCTCACCGTGCGGGAGCTGGTGGCGCTGCAATCGGGCTATTACCGCAATCCGCGACAGGTCGCCGCGACTATCACCCTCGCCGGACTTGACGGCCTGGAGGCGCGGCCGGCCGGAAAGCTTTCCGGCGGGCAGCAGCGGCGGCTTTTGTACGCGCTCGCGATCTGCGGCCAGCCCGACCTGCTCGTGCTCGACGAACCCACCACAGGGCTGGATCACGAGGCGCGGCGGCGGCTGTGGACCACCGTGCGCGCCGATGCCGACGCGGGCGCCGCGATCCTGCTGACCACCCATTATCTCGAAGAAGCCGATGCCCTGGCCGATCGCATCGTCGTGATCGACGGCGGAAGGATCATCGCGGACGATACGCCGTCGTGGATCAAGGCACAGGTGGCCGGATCGACGATCCGCTGCCGCACCGCGCTGCCCGACGCCACGCTGCTGTCGCTGCCGGGGATCCGGTCGGTCGCCCGTAACGGCGCGGCAACCACGCTGCTGGCCACCGACGGCGCAGCCTCGGCCCGGGCGCTGCTCGGCGCCGATTCCGCGCTGTCGGACCTGACGATCACCGCCGCGTCGCTCGAGGACGCACTGGCAAATCTCCCCACAGACACGCGAAAGGCCGCTTGATGGAAACCGCACTCGCCAGTCCGCTCGGTGTGTTCGGGCGCGAAAGCGTCGCCGAACTCCGCAAAAGCCTGCGGCTCCCGCAATTCGCCTTGCCGACGATCATAACCCCGGCGATGTTTTACGGGCTGTTCGCAATCGCGCTCAACAAGGGCGGACCCGCCGCCGCGGCCTATTCGCTCGCGACCTTCGGCGTGTTCGCCGCCACTGGCCCGGCGCTGTTCGGCTTCGGTGCAGGGGTCGCGGTGGAACGCGAAAGCGGGTTGATCGAGCTCAAGCGCGTCTCCCCGCTCCCCGCGGGCGCCTATGTCTTCGCCAAACTGGTGTCGGCCGGAGCAATGGCGGCCATGGCGCTGGTGCTGATCTACGCACTTGCGCTCTTCGGCGGCGTCCGGCTCCCGCCCGAACAATGGGCCCTGCTGGTTCTCGTCCATCTGCTGGCAGTGGTGCCGTTCGCGCTGTTCGGGTTCGCGATCGGCATGCGCATGGGCTCAAAGGGTGCGATCGCGGCGGCGAACGCCTTGTATCTCGGCTTCGCGATCCTCGGCGGATTGTGGATGCCAATCTTCCTGCTCCCCGCCTGGATGCAGCATCTCGCCTGGATCACGCCATCCTTTCACCTCGGCCAGCTCGCACTCGCGGCAACCGGCGTTCCTTCGCAGGCGGCGATCCTCCTGCACCTGGCGACGCTGATCCTCATCACCGCGGCAGCGGGCTGGCTCGCGGTCCGCGGATGGCGGCGCAGCCCGGCTTGACCATCGCCCGGCCCCAGGCGAGCATGACCTGCATGCAGTTCCCCACGGCACCGACGGCCACGGGCCAGCATTGGTACCAGCGGATCGCCGATGTCCGCAGTCCATGGATCTGGCTGGCCTATCTTCCCTTGTTCGGGGCGACATGGTTCGGCCATCCGCCAGGCGTGCGCGATCTCATCGTCTCGGCGGTCGGGCTGCTGATCTTCCTCGCCCTCTATGTCTATGCGGCGCGGGCGCCGGCCCGGCGGGCGCTATCGGCATCCATTCTGATCATGGCGCTTGCCTTCGCCATGATCCCGTTCGGCGGCAATTGGACCGTGCTCGCGGTGTACGCCTGCTCGACGGCAGCCGAGCGCCGCCCGGCACGCGCGGCGGTCCAGCTCGTCGGGATCCTGGTCCTCGTATCGGTCGCCGCCACGATCCTCGCGCGGCTGCCTTGGTACGCCGTCGCGATGCTCGCCTTGTTCGAGTTGATGGTCGTGTACGGCAAGATGGCAGGCATGGCGCTGGGCGAGAAGCACGGCGCACTGCTGCGCGCGCAGGAGGAAGTTCGGCTCCTCGCGCGAGAGGCCGAACGCGAGCGGATCGCGCGCGACCTCCACGACGTGCTGGGGCGGACGCTGACGCTCATCGCCCTCAAATCGGATCTCGCGGCGCGGCTCGCCGCGTCCGATCCGGCGGCGGCGGAGCACGAGATCCGCGACGTGGCCGAAGCCGCGCGCGGCGCCCTAGCGGAGGTTCGCGCCACCGTCGCCGGCATGAACCACGCCGGGCTGGGACGCGAGATCGAAGCGTCCCGCGATGCCCTGGCGACCGCCGGCATCGCCTGCGACGTCGATGGCGAGGATCTGGCGATATCCGCCGAGGACGGCGCAGTGCTGGCGATGGCGCTGCGCGAGGCCGTGACCAACGTGATCCGCCACGCGGCGGCTACGCGCTGCACGATCCTGCTGGAGCAGGAGGACGGTGCCGCGCGCCTGACCGTCTCCGACAATGGCCGCGGCGGCGATTTCCGCGAGGGCTCCGGGCTGCGCGGCATGCGCGCACGCCTGTCCGCATCGGGCGGGCGCCTGCGGGTCGATGTGAGCGACCGCGGAACCCAGGTGACGGCGGCGGTCCCGGCGGTGGCGGCATGATCCGCATCGTCATCGCCGAAGATCAGGGTCTGGTGCTCGGCGCGCTTGCATCGCTGCTCACCCTGGAACCCGACATCGAAGTCGTGGCGCGTGCGCCCGATGGCCTGGTGGCACTGGAGGCGGTGCGGACGCTCCGCCCCGACCTGCTGCTGTCGGACATCGAAATGCCCGGCCTGACCGGGCTCGAAGTGGCCGCGCGACTGGCGCAGGAGCGTTCGCCCACGCGCGTGCTGATCGTCACGACCTTCGGACGCGCGGGTTATCTGCGCCGCGCGGTCGAGGCCGGGGTTTGCGGCTATCTGTTGAAGGACAGCCCGGCGGATCGCCTGGCCGACGCGATTCGCCGAGTCGCGAGCGGCGGACGGGTCATCGATCCGGACCTCGCGGCCACCGCCGCCTTCGCGCCGCCCGATCCGCTCACCGACCGCGAGCGCGCGGTGTTGCGGCTCGCGCAGGACGGACGTTCCAACAAGGAGATCGGCCGCGCGCTCGAACTGTCCCCCGGCACGGTGCGGAATTACCTGTCCGAAGCCGCCGCCAAGCTCGGCGCTTCCAACCGCATCGAGGCCGGCCGCATCGCGCGGAACCATGGCTGGCTGTAACGCCGATTGCCGCGCGCGCACCCGTTGGCCCGAGCGAATCGGCGACTGGCGACAAGAGGCAAGCCGCGCCGCCGAGGCAGGTTCCGCCGCAGCGGAGCGCTTTGATTAAGGCATTGAAGTTCTTGGTCGGGGCGACAGGATTCGAACCTGCGACCCCCACACCCCCAGTGTGATGCGCTACCAGGCTGCGCTACGCCCCGACCGAGGGAGCGCCCTCTATGCCCCTTCGCCGCGCGATGCAAGCGCCCGTGACAATAGTTGCGCAGGGCCGAGACGCATGTTAGCGCCCGCGGCTTCAACGGGGGCGATTTTCGCTCCCCCTTTTTGGCATCCGGAAACCATGTTCGTCACCCCAGCATATGCACAGACCGCAGGCGCGGCAGCCCAGGGCGGCGGCACCGCCGGCGCGATCGTGTCGCTCCTGCCGCTCGTCCTCATCTTCGTCGTCTTCTATTTCCTGATGATCCGCCCGCAGCAGAAGCGGATGAAGTCGCTTCAGGACTCGATCGGCGCCGTCAAGAAGGGCGACACCGTCGTCACTGGCGGCGGCCTGATCGGCAAGGTGACCAAGGTCGATGAGACCGAAGTCGAAGTCGAGCTGGCCCCCGGCATGAAGGTCCGCTCGCTCAAGGGCAGCATCGCCGAAGTTCGCCCGCTGGGCGGCAAGCCCGCGAACGACTGATGCTGGATTTTCCCCGCTGGAAAGTGCTGACCATTTCCGCCTTCCTGGCGATCATGGTCCTTCTCGCCGTGCCGAGCTTCGTGCCCAAGACGGTGCGCGACACCTGGCCCTCCTGGGTGCCCAAGCCCGCGATCAACCTGGGCCTCGATCTTGCCGGCGGCAGCTATCTGCTGCTCGAAGCCGATACCAAGGACGTCGCCCAGTCCCGCCTGGAGCAGATGCGTGAGCAGGTCCGCAGCGAAATGCGCCGCGATCCCCGCGTCGAAGTCGGCGACATCTCGATCCAGGGCGGCAAGCTGTCCTTCATGGTCCGCGATCCCGCAAAGGTCGATGCCGCGCGTGAGAAGCTGCTGCCGCTGACCACCGGCGTCGGCACCACCGGCCAGCGCGACTGGGAAATCGCCGTCGTCGATTCGACTCGCTTCGTGCTCACCCCCACCGGGGCCGGCGTGAACCAGGCGATCGAGACCGCGATGAACGACGCCCGCGAAGTGGTCGACCGCCGCATCAACGCGCTCGGCACGCTCGAGCCCACCGTGGTGCGCGAAGGTTCGAACCGCATCGTCGTCCAGGTCCCCGGCCTCCAGGACCCGACCGCGCTCAAGAACCTGCTCGGCAAGACCGCGAAGCTCGCTTTCCACCTGGTCGACACCAACGCCAACCCGGCCGACCTCGCCCGCGGTATCGCGCCCGCTGGTTCGATCGTGCTTCCTTATTCCGAGACCGGCAGCCCGATCGCCGTGCAGCGCACCGCGATGATCACCGGCGACATGCTGGTGAACGCCAGCCAGTCCTACGATCCGCAGTCGGGCGCTCCTGGCGTGACGCTGCAGCTTGACGGCGCCGGCTCGCGCCGCTTCGCCAAGGTGACGCAGGAAAACTCGGGCAAGCCGTTCGCGATCGTCGTCGACAATGTCGTGATCTCGGCTCCGCGTATCAACGAGCCGATCTTGGGCGGCAGCGCGGTCATCAACGGCGGCTTCACCGTCGAAAGCGCCAACCAGCTGGCGATCGCGCTGCGCTCGGGCAAGCTGCCCGTCGCGCTCAAGGTGGTGCAGGAATCGACCGTCAGCCCCGAACTCGGCGCCGACTCGATCAAGGCCGGCATCACCGCATCGGTGATCGCCATCGTCGCGGTCATCGCCTTCATGGTGCTGACCTATGGCCGCTTCGGCATCTACGCGACCTTCGCGGTCACGCTGAACGTGCTGGTGATCCTGGCGGTCATGGGCATGCTCACCGCCACGCTGACCCTGCCCGGCATCGCCGGCTTCGTGCTGACCATCGGTACCGCCGTCGACGCCAACGTGCTGATCAACGAGCGCATCCGTGAGGAGCGCCGGCGCGGGCGGAGCGTTACCCAGTCGGTGGAGCTCGGCTACAAGGAAGCCAGCCGGACGATCTTCGAGGCGAACGTGACTCACGCCATTGCCGGCGTGATCATGCTGATCCTGGGTTCGGGCCCGGTCCGCGGCTTCGCGGTGGTGCTGCTGATCGGTATCGCCAGCTCGGTGTTCACGGCGGTGGTCTTCACCCGCATGCTTGTTTCGCTCTGGATCCGGCGCAACCGGCCCAGCGAAATCCACATTTAAGGAACGCGACAGTCATGCGGCTCCTCAAGCTCATCCCGGACAACACGAACATCGGGTTCGTGCGCATCCGCCACATCGCGTTCGCGGTCACTCTGCTGCTTACCATCGCCGCAGTGGCGATCGTGGGCATCCGTGGCCTCAACATGGGCGTCGACTTCGTCGGCGGCGTCTCGATCGAAGAAAAGTTCGCGACCACGCCGCACCTCGATGAGGTGCGCTCGACGGTGAACCGGCTCGGCCTCGGCGAAGCCACGCTCCAGCAGCTCGGCGGCAAGAACACCGTGACGATCCGCATGCCGCTGCCCGAATCGAACGATCCCGGCGCGGTCGACCAGATGGTCGAGCGGGTGAAGACCGAACTGGCGAGCAAGTTCCCCGGCGCGACCTTCTCCAACTACTCCACCGTGTCGGGCAAGGTGTCGGACGAGCTGATCCGCAACGGCGTGCTGGCAGTGGTGCTCGCGATCGTCGGCATCGCGATCTTCTCGTGGCTGCGCTACGAATGGCAGTTCGGCGTGTCGACGGCGGTGGCTATCCTGCACGACGTGCTGATGACGCTGGGCTTCTTCGCGCTCACCTGGATGGTGTTCGATCTCAACATCGTCGCGGCGGTGCTGACGATCATCGGCTACTCGATCAACGACAAGATGGTGATCGACGACCGCATTCGAGAGAATATGCGCAAGTACCGCAAGATGGGCATGGCCGAGCTGATCGACCTCTCGGTCAACGAAACGCTGCCGCGCACCGTCATGACCTCGCTCACCATCCTGCTCGCGCTCGGTTCGCTGCTGCTGTTCGGCGGCCATGTGCTGCGCAGCTTCACCGCCGCGATGATGCTCGGCGTGATCGTCGGCACCTACTCGTCGATCTACGTTTCCTCCTCGCTGCTGATCACCCTCGGCCTCAAGCCGGGTCCGCGCGAAGAAAAGTCCAGCGTCGCGTCGAACGCCGAGCGCGTCGGACCGCGCGAAGGATGAAGATGGAACGCCGCAGCGCCGATGGGCCGGTGATCTCCGGCTTTTCGGGGCGCGGGTTCCGCGTCGACGAAAATGTCTATGAAGGGCTGCTCATCAGCCCGCAGCGCGCCGATGGCTGGTCGCCGCCCGCGATCGCCGACCTGACCGAGGCGGACCTCGCCCCGGTACTAGCGCTCGACCCCCAGCCCGAGTTCATCCTGCTCGGCACCGGCGAGCGGCTCGTCCGTCCCCCGCTCGCCCTCACCAAGGCGCTTTCCGCGCGGGGTATCGGGCTGGAGATCATGGACAGCCGTGCCGCAGCCCGCGCCTGGGGCGTGCTGCGCGCCGAACTGCGCTGGGTAGCCGGCGCACTCTATCCGCTCGGCTGAGGCCCCTCCCCTTCACGGCCAAGCTTTGGCACAACCAGCTTTTGTTGCGAATCGCGACCGGGGGAACTCCATGACCAAACTGATCGCCGCGCTGGCGCTACTTTCGACCAGCGCGCCGCCCGCGCTGGCGCAGACCGCGCCCAAGCCGCCGGTCGCCGCCGCCAAGCCCCATCCGGTCAAGGCCCCGTTCGGCGCCACGCGCAACGACGAATATTACTGGCTGCGCGACGACACGCGGAAGAACCCGGAGATGCTGGCGTATCTCCATGCCGAGAACGCCTATGCCGACGCACTGCTCGCGGGCGAAAAGCCGATGGCCGAGTCGCTTTTCCGCGAGACGGTCGGCCGCATCAAGCAGGACGACAGCTCGGTTCCGTTCCTGCGCCGCGGCTATTACTATTATACCCGCTTCGCCAGCGGCGCCGACTATCCGCTGTTCGCCCGCCGCAAGGGCAGCATGACCAGCCCCGAGGAAGTGCTGCTCGACCAGCCGGCCATGGCCAGGGGCCACAGCTTCTTCTCGGCCTCGGGCATGCGGGTCAGCCCGGACAACCGCCTGCTGGCTTATGGCGAGGATGTCGTCGGCCGCCGCCAGTACGTGCTCAAGATCAAGGACCTGGCGACCGGCCAGACCCTGGCCGACACGATCCCCAATGTGGAATCGGGCTTTGCCTGGGCCGCCGACAACAAGACCATCCTGTATGTCGAGAAGGATCCGGTCACCCTGCTCGGCAAGCGCGTGAAGGCGCATGTCCTCGGCACCCCGGTCGCGTCCGACACCCTCGTCTATGAGGAGAAGGACGAGACCTTCTACATGAGCATCGGCACGACTTCGTCCGAACGCTATCTCTGCATCTACCTGCACAGCACCGCCAGCGACGAGCAGCGCTGCGCGCCGGCCAGCGACCCCACCGCGTTTCAGGTGATCGCCCCGCGCGAGCGCGAATTCCTCTACCAGGCCGATCATCTCGGCGATCGCTGGATCATCCGCACCAATTGGCAGGCGCCCAACTACCGGCTGATGACCGTGGGCGACGCCCATAGCGGGCACGGACGCGCGATGTGGCGCGACGTGGTCGCCACCAGCGACAAGGTCTTCATCGAGGCATTCCAGCCCTTCAACGGCTTCCTCGCCATCGAAGAGCGGGCCGGCGGCAACAAGCGCGTGCGGGTGCTGACCTCCGACGGCAAGAGCCGCGCCGTCGCCACCGACGAGCCCGCTTATTCGATGACGCTGGGCACCAACGAAGAGCCCGACAGCGACTGGCTGCGCTACACCTACGATTCGCTGGCCACTCCCACCACGACCTATGAGGTCAACTACAAGACCGGCGAGCGCCGCGTGCTCAAGGTCCAGCCGGTGCCGGGCTATGACGCGTCGAAATACGTCACCGAACGCGTGTGGGCGACGGCGCGTGACGGTACGAAGATCCCGGTCAGCCTGATCCACGCCCGCGACTTCAAGAAGGACGGCACCGCCGCGCTGTTCCAATATGCCTATGGCAGCTACGGCTATTCGTCCGATCCGTACTTCCAGCCCGCGCTGCCGAGCATGCTCGATCGCGGCATGGTCTATGCCATCGCCCATATCCGGGGCGGCCAGGAAATGGGGCGCGCCTGGTTCGATTCCGGCAAGGTGCTCAACAAGAAGAACAGCTTCACCGACTTCATCGACGTGACCCGCTACCTCGTCGCCAACGGCTATGCCGCGCGCAACCGCGTCGGTGCGATGGGCGGCAGCGCCGGCGGGCTGCTGATGGGCGGCATCGCCAACATGGCGCCCCGGGATTACAAGGTGATCGTCGCGCAAGTGCCCTTCGTCGACGTGGTCACCACTATGCTAGACACCTCGATCCCGCTCACCACCGGCGAGTTCGACGAATGGGGCAATCCGGCGAACAAGCAGTTCTACGACTATATGCTGAGCTATTCGCCCTACGATAACGTCGCGGCGCAGGCCTATCCGGCGATGTACGTCTCGACCGGCCTATGGGACAGCCAGGTGCAATATTACGAACCCACCAAATGGGTCGCCCGCCTGCGCGCCAGGAAGACCGACGCCAACCCTTTGGTCTACCGCATCAACATGGAAGCCGGACACGGCGGCAAGTCCGGCCGCTTCGAACGCTACCGCCAGCAGGCCGAATGGACCGCCTTCGTGATGGACCAGCTAGGGGTAAAGTGACCGCAAAATCCTCCCCGGCACGGGGAGGGGGACCACCAGCGTACGCTGGTGGTGGAGGGGGCTATCCGCGCGCTATTCGCCCGTGGCGCTCCCTCTCCGCCAGCTTCGCTGGTTCCCCTCCCCGTGCCGGGGAGGATTGGATGCCTATTTACGCTCGTACGGTACGAACTGCCCGAACCGGCAATATGGCCCCGGGATCGTCGTCCCGGGCTCGAGCACTCGGAACCGATCGTTGCGGCACAGCTGGCCGCCCTGCACTTCGACGATCATCGTGTTGTACGGCGTCAGCCGCGGGCACGCCGCGGCCAGGTCGTTGCGCCAGATCCGCCCGCCCTCGCGGTACAGCACAATATGCTCGTCGATGACCATCGGTCGCGTGCTCGTGCTGTTGGCGATGCAATTGGCCGGCGTGCCGGCGATTCGCCCATCCAGTTCGCGCGCAAGATCGGCGGCCGCTTCCGTGCGCTGCGACTCGCGCATCTCCGAACTCGATGTGCAGCCGGCCAGCGCCAGAGCACCCATCATCCACGCGGTCCGCATGCCAACCTCTCCTGCTTATTTCTGGCGAGTATAGGGCACGAACGGCCCCAGCGAACAGCTGCCGGTCAGCATGCCGCCGGTGCGTGCCCGCGTCCGGATCAGGTCGCCGGCGCAATAGTCGCCTCGGACCAGGCTCTCGGAAACGACGATGTCATCGCGCCCCAGCCCGGTGCAGCCTTCGCCGACCACATCGTTGCGCCAGGCGCGGTCGCGTCCGGCGACATAGACGATGACGTTGCGCGCGGTTCGCAGCTCGGACACCTTGTCGCGGCGCAGGCAGCGCTGCGGCGCCCCGGGCGTCAGCCCGGCAAGCGTCCGCTTGATCCGCGCCATCGACGCGTCCGGGCGGCGCTGCTCCGTCGCGGCGCCCGTCGACAGGGCAGTGAGCATCAAGGCGGCAGGCACGGCAAGACGGATCATTCGAACCTCGCTTCAGCCCCCGCCCGTCCGCTATAACCCTTCAGCCGCGAAAAGCATCCTTCGCCGCGCGGCGTGCCGCCAAGATTTCCGCAGTCTCCGCGCGCAGGAACGGGTTCGTCGCCAGTTCCAGCCCGATGCTGGTCGGCACCGTCGCCTCGCCCGCTGCGCGTGCCCGGTCCACGTCGGCCATCCGCTCGGCGATCGCCTGATTGTCCGGCTCGGCCACCCGCGCATAGCGCCCGTTCGACTGGGTATATTCGTGCGCGCAGTAGACCGTGGTTTCCGGCGGCAACTGCTTCAGCCTGGCCATGTTGCCGAACATCTGCTCGGCCGTGCCTTCGAACAGCCGCCCGCTGCCCATCGCGAACAGCGTGTCGCCGGTGAAGATCACGCGGTCCTCGGCGAAGTGAAAGGCGATGTGCCCGGCGGTATGCCCGGGCACTTCCAGCACGCTCGCGGCATGGTCGCCCAGCCGCACCACGTCGCCCTCGCCCACCAGCGTATCGGCGGTCGGGATCTTCGCGGCCTCGGCCGCCGGCGCGATCACGCGCGCGCCGGTAGCCGCCTTGACCTCGGCATTGCCGCCGGTGTGGTCGGGATGCCAATGCGTGTTCCAGATCGCCGAGATCGTCCACCCGCGCGCCTCGGCCGCGGCCAGCACCGGCGCCGCCTCGCCGGGGTCCACGACCATCGTCTCGTCCGAGACGGTGTCATGGACAAGCCAGACATAATTGTCGCTGAGCACCGGGATGCGGACGATCTCGAGCATCTTACCAGGTCCCGCTATTGGGCATCGACGCCCAGGGCTCGGCCGGCGGCAGCGCGGGTCCGTCCTGCAGCAACTCGATCGAAATGTCGTCGGGGGTCTTCACGAATGCCATGTTGCCGTCGCGCGGCGGGCGGTTGATCGTCACGCCGCCGTCCATCAGCCGCTGGCAAGTCGCGTAGATGTCGTCGACATAATAGGCCAAATGCCCGAAATTGCGCCCGCCGGTATAAACCTCGGGCGCGCTGCCGTCCTCGGCCGGCCAGTTATAGGTCAGCTCCACCTCGGCCTTCGCGCGCTCGCCCGGCGCGTTCATGTCGGCCTGCGTCGCCAGGAAGATCAGCGTGAACCGCCCCGCCCGGTTCTCCAGCCGCCGCACTTCCTGCAAGCCCAGCAGATTGAAGAAGCGGATCGTGGCGTCGGGATCGCTGACGCGGATCATGGTGTGGAGGTAGCGCATAGGAGCTCCGTGAAATGGGTGTGAGCCGGAGATAAGCACCCCGAAGCCAAGGGCAACCCAATCCCGCCCTGCGCCACCTCGCCGCGGGCGGACGGCTGAGATCCTAACCTGACCTCCTCCACCGTCATCCCGGCCTTGAGCCGGGATCCCGCTTCTTCTTCTCGCGGATCCTTCCATTCTCGCGGATCCTTCCAGCGGGACCCCGGCTCAAGGCCGGGGTGACGAAGAAGGACCAAAGCTGATCCCCCCCATTCAGGGGAGCCTCAACTCCCCGAAAACTGCGCCAACGCCTTGCGCGCCGCTTCGGCCACCGGGCCATCCTGGCCAAGCTCTACCGCGCGGCCCCAGGCCGCCCGTGCCCCCGCCTCGTCGCGCTCGGACGCGGCGATGTTGCCCGCCTCCAGCTGTACCGACGCATCGTTCCCCGCTCGCTTCAGCGCCTCGGCGATGTCCCGATGCGCGCGCGGCAGATCGCCCTGGCGCCGCGCCAGCGTCGCCGACAACAGCCAGCCGAGCGGATCGTCCCTCGCCTCGACCAGCGCCTTGTCGATGTCCTCGCGCGCGCTTTCCAGTTCGCCCGCCGTCACCTGCGCGCGTGCCCGGTCGAGATGCGCCTCGCCCAGCGCCAGCCCGCTCAGCGACCCTCCCGCCAGCGCCGCGTCCAGCGCACGCCGCGCCTTGGCCGCGTCGCCCGCCGCCAGCCAGGCATTGCCCGACTGCGCCCAGTAATTCGCCGCCCGCGCGTCCTTCGCCGCCTCGGCATCGCGCGCCGCCTCTTCGAACGCGCCCGCCGCCGCCGCCCATTTCTGCTGGTTGGTATAAGCGACACCCAGGCATTGCCGCGCCAGCATGCCGCCGCCGTCGATTCGCCAGCGCGACGCGTTCAGCACGCCGGCCGCCGGGTCGGCGCTCGCCAGATCCATGCACTCGGCATAGCGCGGCGGCTCCGCAGTGGCCGCGCCCGCGGCCTGCAGGCTCAGAAGGAGGAAGAACATAGCGCAAGCACATCCTGAACGGCACGAAGGATCAGCGCGATGTCGCCGTCGCGCGACAGTCGGTGATCGCCGTCCTTGACCAGCACCGTCTGCACCGCGTCTGAACGGATCAGCTTCGCCAGCGCCGGGGCCCGCTCCCATGGCACTTCGGCGTCGCGCTGGCCCTGAAGCAGCCGCACCGGACCGTCGAACGCGATCGGCCCGATCATCACGCGATTGGCCTCGCCCGACGCCCAAAAACCACGCGTCGTCACCGTCGGCGCGTCCGAATAGAGCGAAGGCTCCTCCAGCCGGCCGTCCTGCAGCATCCGCAGCTTCTGCGCCTCGCTGAAGCCCCAGTCGGTGAAGTCCGGCGCCGCGGCGATCCCGACCATCCCCTTGACCTGCTCGGCCCGCGCCTTGGCGACCAGCAGCATCACCCAGCCGCCCATCGAGGATCCGACTAGCACCACCGGCCCGCCCACGACTTCATCGATGATCCGCAGCGCGTCGTCGCGCCAATCGGCGAGCGTCTGGTCCTCAAACGCGCCTTCGCTCGCGCCGCACCCGGCATAGTCGAAGCGCAAAAACCCCCGCCCCGCGCCCCGCGCCCACTCCTCCAGCGCCAGCGCCTTGGTCCCGTTCATGTCCGACGCATAGCCGCACAGGAACACGATCGTGGGGCCTTCGCCGGGCGTGTGATGATAAGCGAGCGCGGGTCGGCCGGCAGTTTTGAGGAAGTCAGTCATAGCCAGGGGTGTAGCCGCCCACGGCCCAGCCTCCTACCCCCATCGCCCCCTTCCTCGTCATCCCGGCCTCGAGCCGGGATCCCGCTTCTTCTTCTGTCGGGCAAGGCAGCGGGACCCCGGCTCAAGGCCGGGGTGACGAAGCAGGAGGGGCCTCAGCCCTGCGCCCTTACCGCGCCGTCTCGAAGGTGTTGCACTGCGCCGGATCCCCCGTTTCCAGCCCGCGCCGCAGCCACTGCATGCGCTGTGCCGAGGTGCCGTGCGTGAAGCTGTCCGGCACCACCTGGCCCTGCGCCTGCTTCTGCAGCGTGTCGTCGCCGATCGCGTTCGCCGCGGTCATGCCTTCCTCGATGTCGCCGGGCTCCAGCCGGCTGCGGTTGCGCGCCGCCCACACCCCAGCGAAGCAGTCCGCCTGCAATTCCAGCTGCACCGACAGCCGGTTACCCTCGGTCTTCGACGCGCGTGCCTGAGCCTGCGACACTTCGCCCGACGTGCCGAGCAAGTCCTGGATATGGTGCCCCATCTCGTGCGCGATCACATAGATGCGGGCGAAGTCGCCCTTGGCGCCGAACCGGCTCTCCAGCTCGTTGAAGAACGCGGTGTCGAGGTACACGCCGTCGTCGCTCGGGCAATAAAAGGGGCCCACGGCGGACGTCGCCGCGCCGCAGCCGGTCTGCGCGCCGCCCTGGAAGAAGTTGATCGTCGCCGGCTTATATTGCTGCCCGGAGGCCTGGAAGATCTGCGCCCAGGTCTGGTCCGCGCTCGTCATCACCCGGCACGCCTCGAGCCGCTCGGGCGAGGCCTGGCACACCGCAGCGCCCGATCCGCCGCTGCGGCTGCCCTGCTGCGTCGTCGGCGCGCCGCCGCCGCCCAGCAATCCGCCGCCGCCGCTCATCGCCAGATAGATCAGCCCGATCACCAGCACGATGCCGATACCGCCGCACCCCATGCCGCGCCCGAGCAACAGCGGCAGGAAGCCGAGCAGCCCGAACCCGCCGCCTCCGCCGCCCGAACCCAGGTCGCGTGCGTTGTTGGTCGGATCCAGGTCGTCGAGCCGCATCGCAATCCCCTTTGTTGGCTGTCCGCAACAATGCCCGAGACGGCGAAGCGTTGCACAGTGCGCACCGATCGGCCTAGACCTTGCGCCACCACCACAAGCGGGGTCGCATGTTCCTCAAAGGCAAGTCCGCCGTCGTCACCGGCTCCACTTCGGGGATCGGCCTCGCTTATGCCCGCGCGCTGGCCGCCCAGGGCGTCAACGTGATGATCAACGGCTTCGGCGACACCGCCGTGATCGAGCAGGCACGGTCGGAATTGGAGTCGGCTGGCGGCGCCCGCGCGCTCTACGATCCCGCCGACATGACGCAGCCGGACCAGATCGCCGCGATGGTCGCGCGAGCCGAGGCTGAGTTCGGCGCGGTGGACATCGCGATCTCCAACGCCGGCATCCAGCATGTCGCTCCCATCGACGAGTTCCCGCTCGACAAGTGGGACGCGATCATCGCGATCAACCTCAGCTCGACCTTCCACCTGATGCGCGCCGTCCTCCCGGGCATGAAGCGCCGCGGCTGGGGCCGCATCCTCACCACCGCCAGCGCGCACAGCCTGGTCGCCAGCCCGAACAAGTCAGCCTATGTCGCCGCCAAGCACGGCATCGCCGGCCTGACCAAGACCGCCGCGCTCGAAGTCGCGCAGCATGGCATCACCGTGAACTGCATCTCGCCGGGCTATGTCTGGACGCCGCTGGTCGAGAACCAGATTCCCGACACGATGAACGCGCGCGGCCTCACCCGCGATCAGGTGATGAACGACGTGCTGCTCGCCGCCCAGCCGACCAAGCAGTTCGTGCTGCCGGAACAAGTCGCCGCGCTGGCGCTATTCCTGTGCAGCGACGAAGCCGCGGCGATCACCGGCGCCAATTATTCGATGGACGGCGGCTGGACGGCGGCATGAGGGGATATGCGATGCCAGGGGCGACCAAGTGGATGCTGTCTGCCGCGGCCTTGGGGCTCGGCCTCACCGGCTGCAGCGTGTACCGCGAGGCGACGTCGCCGCGCCTGCCCAGCGGCGTGCGCTGGCAAACCGTCGCGACCCCGAGCGATCGCGATCGCCTACGCCATTGGCGCCGCGCCTGGACCACCGCCATTCCCAAGGCGCGCGCCGCCGACGCCCGCGCCATCGCCGCCGAACCGCTGCTGTTCGATCCCGACCGCGCGCTCGCTGGCGCGCTGCCGCCGCAGGGCAGCTATCGCTGCCGCGCGTTCAAGCTCGGCGGCCAGGGCACCGCGATGCGCGACTTCACTGCCTATCCCTGGTTCGAGTGCCGGATCGCCGACGAAGGCGAAGTGAAGAGCCTCCACAAGGTCACCGGATCGCAGCGTCCCACCGGCCTCCTGTTCGCCGAAACCGACACCCGCGCGGTGTTCCTCGGCACGCTGGTGCTGGGCGACGAGACCTCGCCGCTGCGCTACGGCGTCGACGCCAACCGCGACATGATCGGCTATGTCGAGCGCATCGCCGACAAGCGCTGGCGGCTGGTGCTCCCTTATCCCAGGTTCGAGTCCCAGCTGGACGTCGTGGAGCTCGTCCCGGCTGGGTAAAGCGTTCGGCCCAAGTCCGCCGGACTAGATCATCGTCGTCACCCCGGGACGCGGGTAGAAGCGGCTTGCGCCGATCGCCATGCACTGCGCGGCACGGCTCAACCATTTGACTCCCCTCCCCGCCGCCGCAACACTCGCGGCAACAACTCGGGGGACCCATCATGCTTCGTTCGCTACTCCTCGCCACCGCGGCCATCCTCGCCGCGCCGGCGCTCGCCGATCCGGTCCACGACGCCACCGCAAAGGCGCTTCCCGAGCTGATGACCTTCTACCGCGACTTCCACGCCAACCCCGAACTCAGCCTCCACGAAGTCAAATCCGCCGCCAAGCTCGCCGCCGAAGCCCGCAAGGCCGGCTTCGAAGTCACCGAAAAGGTCGGTGGCACCGGCATCGTCGCGGTGCTCAGGAACGGCCCTGGTCCTGTCCTCCTGATCCGCGCCGACATGGACGGCCTGCCGGTGATCGAGGATACCGGCCTTCCTTTCGCCTCCAAGGTGCGCGCCACCACCGACGAGGGGCAGGAGACCGGCGTGATGCACGCCTGCGGCCACGACACCCACATGGCCACTTGGATCGGCACGCTGCGCAACCTGGCCGCGTTGAAGAGTCAGTGGAAAGGCACGCTGGTCATGATCGGCCAGCCTGCCGAGGAACGCGGCATGGGCGCGCGGATGATGCTGGAGGACGGGCTCTACACGCGCTTTCCCAAGCCGCAGTTCGCGATCGCCTTCCATGACAGCGCCAGCCTGCCCGCCGGCCAGATCGGCGTCACCGACGGTTATGCGCTCGCCAATGTCGATTCGGTGGACATCCTCGTGAAGGGCGTCGGCGGTCACGGCGCCTATCCGCAGACCACCAAGGACCCGGTCGTGCTCGCCGCGCGCATCGTCGGCGCGCTCCAGACTTTGGTGTCGCGCGAAGTCGATCCGCAGCAGCCCGCGGTCGTCACCGTCGGCTCGATCCATGGCGGATCCAAGCACAACATCATCGGCAGCGAAGTGGCGATGCAGCTCACCGTCCGCTCCTTCGCCCCGGCGGTACGCCAGCAACTGCTCGACGGTATCGCCCGCATCGCCAAGGGGGAGGCGATCGCCGCCGGCATGCCGGAGGACCGCATGCCGGTGGTGACGGTGATGAACGAGTTCACGCCCTCCACCTTCAACACCCAGCCGCTTTCCGGACGTCTCAGCCAGCTCTGGACCACCCGCTTCGGCAAGGACCGCGTCGCGGCCACGCCGCCGGTGATGGGCGGCGAGGATTTCAGCCGCTACTGGCTGGCCGACAAGTCGATCCAGAGCACGATCTTCTGGGTGGGCGGCGTGCCCAAGGCCAAATGGGACGCGGCGCAGGCCAGCAAGGCGCAGCTCCCCTCGCTGCACAGCGCCTATTGGGCGCCCGATGCCGAGGCTGTGGTCGCCACCGCCACCGAGGCGATGACCGCAGCCGCGCTCGACATCCTCAAGCGCTGAGCCGGCTATTGCGCGCGATTCACGTCAACCAAGCGAAACGATTGGCACAAACACCGCTAACTCACGTTGGTCAGCCAACAGATTTCGCCGGAGTTGATATATTGGTGCAGGACCGGATCGTCGCCGTTGGTCTATTGACCACCCGCGACCTGGAAAGGCTGGGAAGCGGCTTCAGGCGCTGCTTTCCCGTCTCCGATGATGAAAAGTTCGAGGATCTGCTGCGGGCGATCGACGAGGCCGACGCGGCCTCCGGCCTGCGGCACATCCGTCTCGACGGAGAAGACATGCCGCCAGCCTGATCTAGAGCAAGTACCAGCTGCTTGATCTTTTACGATTTTCTGGCAGCCTGGGTCGTCCAGGGAAGGGGAATGGCCCATGGACGAGGTCCACTATTACCGTATCCGAGCCGACCGCGAACGCGAGCTGGCGACACGCCAGCCCAACATCGCCGCGCGCCAGGCCCATCTCGACATGGCGGCGCATTACGAGCGGCGGATCACGGACTCCAGGGGCAGCGAACCCGCCTCACCGCGCTAGCCTGCCGATCTCGCGCAGCATCGCCTCGCGGGTCGCGGGTCCGCCGGCCGTGCCGCGCGGAACCGCCGCCCCGGCTTCGACCCGCGCGAACAGCACCCGCCGCCCGCCCTTGTCGGCCCAGCCGACAAACCAGCCGAGCGGTTCGGCCCGGTCCGGGCGCAGCCAGCCGCTGCCGGTCTTGCCCCGCACATGCCAGCCGCCGGCCCCCTCGAACGCCGGTACGATCGCTTCGGTCAGCGCATGTGCCTGCGCTGACACCAGCCGGTGCGCCAGCATCCGCCGCAGGAACGCGACCTGCTCGTCGGGAGAGATCGCCAGCGACGACATCAGCCAGCTCTCGGTCAGCCCGTCGCGCTTGCCCGGGTTGCCGCGCACGTCGCGATTGCCATAGCCGAAGCGATCGACATACCCCTTGAACCGCGCCTCGCCGAGCCGGCGGGTCAGCGCCTGCGAAAACCACACCACCGAATTCGCCTGCCACTGCGCCGGATTGGTCCGCTGCTTGTCGACCGCGCGGTTCGCCCGGTGCACCGCCGGATCATAGTCCCAGGCCGGGTGATGCGCGTCGCGGAGGATCGCCGCATCGAACCCCATCAGCCCCAAGGGAATCTTGAAGGTCGAGCATGGCGAGAACCGCGTCGCGCAGGCGCCCGAGCGATGCAGCACCCGCCCGCTGGCCCAATCCTGCACCACCATCGCGCGTACCACTCGCGCCGGCGCCGCGCGCGCGATCCCCGACAGCGCCGCGCCTGTGCCCAGCGCCAGCGCGCCGGCGAACTGTCTGCGATCCATCTTCATCTGCCCTTGGCTCCCATGATCTTGCACCAAGGCTAGGCCGGCCGAGCCGCGCACGACAAAGGATCAAAGCTGGTAGAAGCCATTAGCTTTTCTTATGGATCGGCAATGGTCCGCCCGCATCTGCCCTTGAACGCACTCCGCGCCTTCGAAGCCTCGGCGCGCCATCTGTCCTTCACCCGCGCCGCGATCGAGCTGTGTGTCACCCAAGCCGCGGTCAGCCACCAGGTGAAGGGGCTGGAGGCGCGGCTCGGCGCCCGGCTGTTCCGCCGCCTGCCGCGCGGGCTGGCGCTCACCGACGAAGGCATCGCCCTGCTTCCCGCGCTTGCCGAAAGCTTCGACCGCATTGCCGAACTCGTGGAGGGCATCGCCGGCGGCACCGCCACCCAGCTGCTGTCGGTCGCCGCGGTCGGCACCTTCGCCACCGCCTGGCTGCTGCCGCGCCTGCCCGCGTTCCACGCCGCGCATCCGCGCATCGACTTGCGCCTGTTCACCAACAACAACCGCGTCGATCTGGCCGGCGAAGGCCTGGATTTCGCCATCCGCTTCGGCGAAGGCGCCTGGCACGCGACCGAAAGCGTGCCGCTGATGGAGGCGCCGCTCACGCCGCTCTGCACCCCGGCGCTCGCCGAACGGCTGCGCACCCCCGCCGACCTGCGCGCGCTGCCGCTGCTGCGCTCGTACCGCGCCGACGAATGGCCGCGCTGGTTCGAGGCCGCCAGCATCCCCGCACCGCCGCTCAGAGGCGCCGTGTTCGACAGCTCGCTCGTCATGGCCGAGGCCGCGGTCCAGGGGCTCGGCGTCGCGCTGGCCCCGCCCGCGATGCTCCCCCGCCACCTGGAGGAGGGCCGCCTCGTCCGCCCCTTCGCGCATCAGGTCGCCAGCGGACGCTATTGGCTGACGTGGCTCAAGTCGCGCAGCACGACCCCGGCAATGGCGGCGTTCCGCGACTGGATCACGGCGCAGGCGGCCGCCTGAGCCCGACCGGCCTCAACCGATCGGCGGCGCATCCTCCTGCTTTTCCGGGCGAATGTAGATCGATGTCAGCTGCGGCAAAGTCGCGCGCAGGCGGTGCTCGATGCCTTCGATCAGCGTCTCGGCCTCGCCCATCGCCAGCTTGTCCTCGAAATCCGCGCTGATCGCCACGAACACCCGGTCGGGCGCGGTATGGATCGTGCGGACATGGTTCACCGCCGTCACTTGCGCTTCGGCCGCCACCATCGTCCGGATCGTCTCGACCAGCGCGGGATCGGCCCGTTCGCCGATCAGCAGCCCCTTGGACTCGCGCGCCAGCAGCGCCGCGACGCACGCCAGGATCACCCCGATGACGATCGACGCGGCGCCGTCGATGCGCGGATCACCCCAGGCATGGCTCGCCCAGATGCCGACGCCCGCCACCACCAGCCCCAGCAACGCCGCCGAATCCTCGAACAGCACGATGAAGGTCGCCGGGTCTTTCGAGACCCGCACTGCCCGCCACCAGCCATGGTCGCCCTTCGCGCGGCCGAACTCGCGCACCGCGACGATCCACGACGTACCCTCGAGCAGCACCGCAACGCCCAGCACGATATAATTGACCAGCGGGTCGCGGAGCGGCTCGGGCGCCTGGATGTGCTTCCAGCCTTCGTAGATCGACACCCCCGCCCCTAGTCCGAAGATCAGGATCGCGACGACGAACGCCCAGAAATACAGCTCACGGCCATAGCCGAACGGATGGACGGCATCGGGCGGCCGCTTGGCGCGATGCTTGCCATAGAGCAGCAGCAATTGGTTGCCGCTGTCGACCAGGCTGTGCACGCCCTCGGTCAGCATCGAGGAAGAACCGGTGATCGCCGCCGCCACGAACTTGGCGACGGCGATCCCGATATTGGCAGTGAATGCCGCGTAGAGAACCAGGTTCGCGCGCCAGCCCGACGCCGGGGACGCGCTCACCGGGGTTTAGCCCAGGCCGATCTTGGACAGGATCTTGCCGACGATGCTCGGTTCCTGGCCGCCGGCCAGCTTCTTCTCGGCCTTGGGGTCATAGCCCGAGCTTTCCGGCAGATCCTGGCTGTGGCCCGGCTGCGTGGTCGAGGGCGGATCGGACGCATCCATCGATTCGTCCAGCGCCCGGTCGAGATGCGCATCCTTGCTGAGCGGGTTGCGCTCCAGCCGTTCGGTGATCGACTTGTCGGTTCCGGCGTCCGCCGAGCCCACCGGCGCCTTCGTGGCGCCGTCGCTCTCGGGTCCCGGCGCTACCGACATCTTGTCCATCGCATTGGCGATCGACGCCGGTTCGTTCGGGTTCGAATTCATGGTCACTCTCCTGAGCGTTGCCATCCTGTAACGAACCTTGCCGCGCTGGCGTTCCGCCCCGGACAGGCGCCGGACGCAAAAGAAACGGCCCGGCGAGTTTCCCCGCCGGGCCGCGAACCCTTGATCCTGACGCGAGGCTTAGTCGCGCGAGCTGCCGAACAGGCGCAGCAGGAACAGGAACATGTTGATGAAGTCGAGATAGAGCGTCAGCGCGCCCATGATCACGGCCTTGCCCTGCATGTCGGTCCCGCCGACATAGGCATACATGCTCTTGATCTTCTGCGTGTCGTACGCGGTCAGGCCCGCGAAGATCAGCACGCCAAGCACGCTGATCACCAGGCTCATCGTGCCCGACTGCAGGAACAGGTTGACGATCGACGCCACGATCAGCCCGACCAGACCCATGATCAGGAACGTGCCGAGGCCCGACAGATCCTTCTTGGTAGTATAGCCATACAGGCTCAGCGCGCCAAAGCCGGCGGCGGTGCCGAAGAACACCTGCGCGATCGAGGTGTCGGTATAGCTCAGGAAGATCGTCGACAGCGACGCGCCGAGCAGACCGGCATAGACGAAGAACAGCGTCTTTAGCGTGCCTTCCGACAGGCGGTTCTGGCCAAAGCTCATCGCCATCACCACCGCCAGCGGCGACAGCATGACCACCCAGCCGAGCAGCGACGGCGCGACCGACGTGCCGCGCGCGGTTTCCTGCACCTGGAACAACAGGGTGATCAGGCTCGTCTTCGCGAACACCAGCGCGATGATCGCCGTCAGCAACACGCCCGAAAGCATGTAGTTATACACCGAAAGCATGTAGGACCTGAGCCCCGCGTCGCGCGCTTCGGTGCGTGCACCTGCGGTCGCAAACGGCGCGGCGCCGGTCCGGGGATCCGACCAATTAGCCATTCTGAACTCCTTTAACCGGACAAGCGTCCGGATACCGTCGAATATCGGCCCTGCAACGATCCTTTTCAAGCGAAACCGGTGCGGGAGCGCCTGCCAGTTTTGTGAGTTAATGTTGCTGACCATGCACCGTCTGTTTGTCGGCCTTCGGCCACCCCCGGCCATTCGCGCGCTGCTCCTCGATCTGATGGGCGGGGTTCCCGGCGCGCGCTGGCAGAGCGACGAGCAACTGCACGTGACGCTACGCTTCATCGGCGCGGTCGAGCGCCCGGTCGCCGAGGACGTGGCGGTCGCGCTCGCCAGCCTCCACGCCCAGCCGATCGAAGTGGCGCTGTCCGGCGTCGGCCAGTTCGACACCCGCGGCCGCGCCCACGCGCTCTGGGCCGGGCTCACGCCGCACGCCCCGCTCGCCGACCTCCACCGCAAGGTCGACCAGGCCCTGGTCCGCTGCGGCCTCGACCCCGAACGCCGCGCCTATCGCCCCCACATCACGCTCGCCCGGATGAAGCCCGGCACCGCGATCACCGACGGCTTCCTCCAAGACCACGCCGCCCTGTCGAGCGCCCCCTTCGCGCTCGACCATTTCCTCCTGTTCGAAAGCCATCTCGGCCACGACGCCGCCAGCTACGAAGCCGTCGAGCGCTATCCGCTAAGGGGGTAACCCCTAATACCTCCCCGGCAAGGGGAGGATCATCCTTCGCGCCAGCCGCCCCTCGATGCGCGCCAGGCCCTCGACGAGCCACCCTCCTGCAGCACCCCTAAAATCCTCCCCGGCACGGGGAGGGGGACCATGCGCAAGCATGGTGGAGGGGGCTCTCCACAAGCCGACCGCCCGCGGCAGCCCCCCTCCACCACGCACTAACGTGCGCGGTCCCCCTCCCCGTGCCGGGGAGGAATAAGCCAGCCCACACCCACCGCTGCACCGTCCCAGGAACCTCCCCGCAGGCGAATGGCGGACGGGTATCCCTACCCTCCCCCACATCCTCCCCCGGAGGGGGAGGGGGACCGCGCCCGAAGGGCGTGGTGGAGGGGTATCCCCGCCCTCGACAGGCCGACACCCCTCCGTCAGCGCTCACGCGCTGCCACCTCCCCTTACAGGGGAGGACTAGAAGCCCGGCCCTACCCCCGGATCACATGCGGCACGAACCGCGCACCATTGCCGGTAATCAGCCCGTCCTCGCGGATCCCCATCCCCGCCGCGGCGCCATCCACCACCCAGCACCCCAGCACCGGATAGCCGGCCCCGAAGTCGCGCAGGCGGTACAGCTCCTGGTACATGGTCAGCCCCTCGCGATACCCGCCGCCGCTCCGCGCCAGCGTCGCCCCACCCGCGACCACTTCGATGTTGGCCCCTTCGCGCGCCAGGAACGGCTTGGCGACGTAATCCGCCCCCACCTTCTCGCGGATCACCGACGCCGCCAGCAAATTGGGATGCCCGGGGAACATCGCCCACAGCACCTGCAGCACCGCCTTGTTGCTCCACAGCATCTTCCAGATCGGCTCGATCCAGGCGGTCTCGGGCAGATGCCGGACGATCTCGCGGCCATATTCCTCGCTGACGATCCATTCCCAGGGATACAGCTTGAAGATCGCGGTGATCCGCTGGTCGTCCGCGTCGACCGCCCGCCCGGTGGCGTCGAGCCCGATATCGTCGATCACCACCCCCAGCGTCTCCAGCCCCGCCTGCGAGGCGAGGTCGCGCATATAGGTCGCGGTGATCGTGTCCTCGTGCGACGGATCGGCGGCATGGGTGACCCACAGTCGCTGCCCCGGCAACCGCGCGCGGATGTCGGCCCAGCGCCCGATCAGCTTCTCGTGCAGGCTGTTATATTGGTCGAGCTCGGGAAAGACGTCTTCCTTCCACTCCCACTGGATCACCCCGGCTTCCAGCATCGAGGTCGGCGTGTCGCAGTTGAACTCGAACAGCTTGGGCTCGCCGGTCCCGTCATAGCCGAAGTCGAACCGGCCATAATTGAGTGCCGGCGGCTCGTTCTTCCACGCCGCCTTCACTGCGCCGTGACACCAGTCGGGTATACCGAACAGCGCCATGACCTCGGGATCGGAAACGATGCGTTCGCCGGCCTCGAGGAACAGCTGGTACACGGCCTCGCTGGCCGCCTCGATCCGCTCGACCTCCTCCAGCGTGAAGGAATAATAGGCGCTCTCGTCCCAATAGCGTTCTTCGCCGTCCGCGTCGCCGGCGCCGTGCCAGATCAGCCCCTGTTCCTCGACCGTCTTCTGCCAGTCGGGGCGCGGCGCGATGCTGTGGCGCTGCACCTCAGGAGCGGCCGGAGCCGAAGCTGCGCCCGCGCGAGCCCAGCCCGCCGCGCGACACCGCCTGCGATCGCGTCACCCGGCTGGCGCGCGGCGCGTCGGCATAGCGCACGCCCTGCGCCGGGCTGAACGATCCCCGCCCGGCATAGCGCGGGTCGCGGATCGAATCGCCATAATAGGGCACCGCCGAATTGCGCCCGAGATAATACCAAAGGAACGCGCTCGACATGCCGCCACCCCCGCCGCCATAGGCGCCGCGCGCCTGCGGGTTGCATTGGCGGTCGTCGACGCGCTTGCCGTCCTTGTCGACGCACACCGCGGTGTCGCGGTCGGCGGTCACGCCTTCCCACTCGTCGTTGCGCGACGAACAGGCCGGCAGCGCGAGCAGCGCGGCGGCCATCGCCGTGGTCATCGTCAGTTGCTTGCGCATGGTGCGGCCTTCTCGCTCAAGGGACCATGCACGCGGCCTGGAGCACGCCGAAGCCCACGCCCATGCCGCCCACGAACACGCCCGACGCCAGGCAATCCTCGACGATCTTCTGCGACACCGCCCGGAACAACAGCCGCGCGATCACGAAGAACACCACCAGCTGCACCACCGCCGCCACTGCGCCCCACATCAGCATGTCGGGAATGCTCACCGAATGCCCGATCACCATCGCCACCGGCAGCGCGAAGCCCAGGAAAGTACCCGTCACCTGCACCGCCGCGGCGGTATTGCCGGCCCGGATCAGCGCGAACTCACGGTGCGGCGTGATCAGGACGTACACTGCCAGGAACGCGACGGCCAACACCACCGCGGCCGCGAAATATGCCAGGAAATGCGGCAACGTCTCGACGAAATAAGCGAACATCGATGATCCCCCTCCAACCCAGCCTATCAGGCCAACCCTTCGACACAAGCACAACAATCTCCCTCTCCCGCCTGCGGGAGAGGGCCGGGGTGAGGGTTCGGCGCGATGCCGCCGATGAGCCCCCCCTTTCGTAAAGCCGGTACGCCCGCTACCCTCCGCAACACCAAACAGCACGGAGAGGACCATGCCCACCCCCGCTCCCGACCGCGCCAGCCCCTATGCCTGGTATGTCCTGTGCGTCCTGTTCCTGGTCTACGCGCTCAACTTCATCGACCGCCAGATCCTGACGATCCTCGCGCCGCATATCCGCCGCGATCTCGGCCTCGGCCATGCCGATATCGGCTTCCTCTACGGCACTGCGTTCGGCGTGTTCTATGCGCTGTTCGGCATTCCGCTCGGGCGGCTGGCGGACAATTGGCACCGCGTCCGCCTCATGACCCTCGGTCTTGCGCTCTGGTCGGCGATGACCGCGGTGTCGGGCTTCGCGCGCTCGGGTGCGCAACTCGCCGGGGCGCGGATCGGCGTTGGCGTGGGAGAGGCGACCGCCAGCCCCGCGGCCTATTCGCTGCTGTCCGACTGGTTTCCCAAGCGCCAGCGCGCCACTGCGCTGGCCATCTACTCCTCGGGCATCTTCTTCGGCGGCGGGTTCTCGTTGTTCATCGGCGGGTCGATCGCCGATGGCTGGAACGCCGCATTCCCGCACGGCGGCCCCGCCGGGCTGGTCGGCTGGCAGGCGGCGTTCCTCGCGGTCGGCCTGCCCGGCATCCCGCTCGCTTTGTGGGTCGCCACGCTGCGCGAGCCGGTCCGCGGCCTGAGCGAAGGCATCGCCACGCCGCCGCACCCCGCCCCGTTCCGCAGTTTCGCGGCAGAGCTGCTGACGATCATCCCGCCCTTCACGCTGCTCGGCGCCGCCCGCAACCGCGCGCTGCCAGCCAACCTGCTCGCCCTGGCGCTCGTCGCCGCCGCGGTCGCTGGGCTGGTCGCGCTCGGCGAGCCGCTGCCGCAGTGGCTCGCGGTCGGGATCGGCGCCTACGCGGTGTTCTCCTGGGCCTCGGCGCTGCGCCACCGCGACGCGGCCACCTTCGCCCTGATCGTCGGCACCCCGGCGTTCCTCTGCGTCGTGGTCGCCTATGGCCTCAACGCCTTCCTCGCTTATGCCGTAGCTGGCCTCGCCCCCAGCTACGCCGCGCAGGTCTTCGCGGTCAGCGCGCGCGAGGCCGGGTTGTGGATCGGCGGGCCGGCGATCCTCGCGGGGTTCCTTGGCGTCACTGGAGGCGGGATCGCCGCCGACCGCCTGCGCGCGCGCTTCGCCACCGGCCGCGTCCTGGTGATCCTGTTCGGCGCGCTCGCCCCGGTGCTCCCGCTGGCGATCGCCTTCACCACCACGTCCAAGCCGCTCTTCTACGCGATGTTGCCGCTCACCCAGCTGCTCGCCTGCACGGCGCTTGGCGCCTCGGCCGCTGCGACGCAGGACCTGGTGCTGCCCCGCATGCGCGGCACCGCCACCGCGGCCTTCTTCATCGGCACCACGCTGATCGGCCTGGCGCTGGGCCCCTATCTCGCCGGCCGCATCGCCGACCTGACCGGGAGTCTCGCCACCGGCATCCTCTCGCTGCTGGTCAGCGTGCCGCTGGCGCTCGCCGCCGCGCTCGCCGCCTATCGCCTGGTCCCCGCCGCCGAAGCGAGCCGCGAGGCCCGCGCCCGGCAAGCAGGCGAACCGCTTTAACGGGAGTACGGCACCGCCAATCAAACGCTCTGGAACACCCCGCAGGCGATCCGCCCGCCCGAATTGCCCGACGGATCGGTCTTGTAGTCGTCCGCGCCGGCATGGATCACCAGCGCCGCGCCATCCTCGTCCATCAACTGGGCAAAGGTGCCGGCGGGCAGCGTGAAGATCGTCCGGTCCGCGCCGTCCGCGCCGACGCTCAGGTTCGGCATGTCGCCGGCATGCGGCCCGGCCGGGTTTTCCTTGCCATGCTGGTGAGTGGTCGGGTTCCAGTGCGACCCGGCGCTGGCAAAGTCCGGCGCGTCGCACTTGCCGGTGGTATGGACATGCGTCCCGTGCACCCCGGCGGGGAGCCCGCGCGCTTCCACCATCACGCGGATCGCGCCGTCGACTTCCTCGGCCACCGCGGTGCCCACCGGCTCGCCCGCGGCGTTGCGCAGGTCGGCCTGGGCGCGGAAATGCCCGGCCATGTAGCGCGCATTCTGCTCGGGCGTGGCACAGCCCGCCACCGCCACTGCACTCGCGGCCAGCGCCGCCATAAGCCCGATGCGCACCATATCCCGACTCCCCAAAGATTGCCCGACCGTAATGGACCCGCCCGCGTCCGGTTCCAAGCCCTCGGTTCTCGGCCGCGCTCAATCGGGCGCGCCGCCGCGTCCTCGCGGCCCGAACTGGCCGATATCGTCGATCCGCCCGGTGTCGTTGCAGGTCGGGCAGGGATGATGGTCCGGGCACGGGATCCTGCCCTTCTCCAGCCGCGCCGCCATCTCGGTCAGCTTCTTCTCCAGCCGCTCGCGCGCGCTACCCTCGCGCTGCGGCGTCGAGAACATGCCCCCGGCCGCCTCCGCCGCCTTCTCCGCCGCCGCCTCGCGCTCCTCCTGGCTCATGCCGCCGAACCCGCTCTGCAGGTCGCCGCGCTGCACCAGCAGCCGCAGCAGCGAGTCCGAATAGCGCCGCTTGCGCGACACCACCTCCCCGCCCTTCTCGACCACTTCGTCCCAGCCCTCGACCGCGCGGGTATACGCCGCCTCTTCCAGCACCGCGCGCCCCTTCTTCTGCGCTTTGGCCCAGGCGGCGGCGAACTCGCCCGACTTGGCGCGCAGCCGATAGGCCGACGTGGTCGACACCTGCACTTTCTTGCACGCGTCCGACACGCAGCCCATCTCGGTCAGCGCCCGCAGGAACGCCCGCTGCCGCAGCGGCGTCCACCCGTCGCTGCGCACCCGATGCTCGCGCGCCACGCCGGTCTTCTTCTCCTGTCCCATCCGACTCGCTCCCGTGCCAAAGGAGCCCACCAGTTATGCCTCGAAATCCTACAAGACAAGAACATAAGAAGAACGCACAAGGCCGAGCCACCCCCCCACTCCCCTCGTCATCCCGGCCTAGAGCCGGGATCCCGCTTCTTCTTCTGACGGATCAAGGCAGCGGCAATCCGGCTCAAGGCCGCGGCGACGAAGAACCAGCCAACCCCCGCAACCGCAACCCCAGCGCCACCAGCGCCACGCCAACCACCGCCGCCCAAGCCCCGATCGCCCACCCGACCGACAACAGGCTCACCAGCGGATCGGTCCACAGCACCCAGGCGATCCACAGCCCCAGCAGCACCGACAACAGCCCCGACAGCCCCAGCAGCCACTCGCCGCGGATCTCGCGCCGCAGCCGCACCGCCGCGACGATCTCGAACAATCCGGTCAGGATCGCCCAGGCGACCACCATCCCCGCCGCGACATAGGCCCAGCTCAAAGTCGCCACCCCCGGCATCACCAGGAACAGCACGGCAACCGCAATCCCCGCCACCCCGCGCAGGATCAGCGACCCCCAGCGCTCGCCATGATGCGCAGCCCCCCGCACCCCCGCGATCAGCGACAGGATGCCATCGGCCCCGGCATAAGCCGCGAACACCATGGTAAAGGCGAACACCGCATTGAGCGGAAACAGAAAGGCGATGACCGCCAGCCCCAGCGCCAGCACGCCGCGCACCACCAGCCAGCCCCAGTTGCGGTGGAGCAATGCGGAAGTGCGGGGATTGGCAGGGTTGGCATCGAACGGCGGGACGGTGGCCATGGTCGTTGCTCCTCAGCGGCGCGGCAAGGCGCCTCCTCAGCAGGAATGATGCGAACTCACGCAGGTTCCGCGGACGAACCTCAATCCTCCCCTGGAAGGAGTGACAGGTCGGATGCGGACCTACTCAATCCTCCCCCGGAGGGGGAAGGGGACCGCCGAAGGCGGTGGAGGGGTAGTGTCCACAAGCGAACCCGGCGATGTAGCGCACCACTCCCTCAAGGTTGCCCAGCACTTCAGAAGCCGAAACCCGAACCACCCGCACACCCTGCGCCGCAAGCCAGGCATCCCGAACCCCATCCCGCTCCGGCCGATCCCCGCACCCATGCGCCGCGCCATCCACCTCAACCGCCAACCGATGCTTGGGACAGAAGAAATCCAGCACGTAAGGCCCGGCAGGATGCTGGTGCCGAAAGCGCATGCCCCCAGGCCGCTTCCGCAATTCCTGCCACAACAGCACCTCAGGCAGGCTCATCGCCCGGCGAAGCCCTGTGGCGCGTTTCTGGGTTCGCTTCGGGCCGTGCAGCATGTGGCGACCTACCCCTCCACCAGCCTGCGGCTGGTCCCCCTTCCCCTCCGGGGGAGGATCAAGCATGCCGCCAGCACTACCCCTGTGCAACAACCGCCAACCTTCGCATGGCAGAGAACGCACCCTCCACGCTTCTTCAATCCTCCCCCGGAGGGGGAAGGGAACCGGCGAAGCCGGTGGAGGGGTAGTCTCCACGAGCGAGCCCGTTGATATGGTGCATTACTCCCTCGGATCGGATAGCGCCTCGAAGCGGGTATTCGAAGCAATAGATCGCATGTGCCTAAGCGCCGGTCTTTGATCGCTCCTACGGAAGGTGGAGTACGCCGCTAGATCGACCTCCACAAAGACTCTCGTCAGGCGTAGACCGCAACTTCGGCTTGGTCCTCCCACACCCGCTTATCGGAAGCGTAAGCACACTCTGCGGCGTAGCCGCCGACCTTGGTCAAGAAGCCTCTCAGCGCGTCACCCGTGAGGCGGGGCAAGGCTAAGTCGGGAAGTGCTCGCTCCAGTCGCTCCGACAGCGTCCGACATTCCTCAAATGAAGCAGTGGCGCGCCGGCCGATCAAGTCTGCCAGTCCGTCTATCGCCGTGGAGGATTCCAGCATCCGCGCAGAGAAGATCGGTGATCCCTCTTCTGCTGTCCAGGAGATCAGGCAGGTTCTTACCCCCCAGAAGAACCTGCGCCTGAGACTCGCATCCGCACCCCAGTCGGTTTCCGCCAGAAGGCGCGCGACAAAAAGGCCGACGCGCACGTCCGCCGTATACGAGGCTCGTCGGCTGAAGGCCTTCCTCAGGTCTAGTAGAAAACCATCGCCATCCCGAAGGGCAATGCCCTCATGACCAACGTGGTAGGCAAAAAGGTCGCCACGTTTCGCCTGCTCGAGCAGCCAGGCACGCGGGTAGTTGTGGAGACTTACACCCATGCGCTCAACGGGCGATTGAGGGCGGGGAACGTCTGTCGCTAACATTAGGTCCACGTCAGCTTCAGAGCCAGCGTCACCTCGTGCCCTGCTGCCATAGAGGATAAGGACCTCGTTATTCATCTTGCGCGAGAAAGCTTCGAGATAACTGTGGCGAAGAAAACTGAATATATCACGATTGCCGCCAGTGCGTGAATGTCTTGGACAAACGTCAGCATCGGATCGGACGGAGCCACTTGATTACCGTAACCGATGATAAATGTTAGGTCGAAGCTCTTCTGGAACGGGGCTGAAATCCGCGAAGCGAACTTCACTTTGGAATAAATCGCACCGAACACAATCCAGCAGGCCAGCAGCGCCATGAACGGACGACTTGCCGACTCTCCCCAGCCGTTTAGCGAACCGAGAGCGCGCATTATCGCGTAGTTAAATGAGTGCAGCACCGTCGCGGGTATGGCAACGAGACGTCGCCAACCGGGGCCGAAGATCGTCTCGTAAATGTCTTGCGCCACACGGGCAGAAGACCGCTCAAGTTCGTGAAGCCTTACCGTCTCGTAGTAGGTATGCTCGTCCCCCGTGGTGGCGTGCGAGAGCATGACCGTTCTTAGGAAATGCGCGCGCGTGCCGCGCAGTCTGAACCACTGGTGCATGCGATGCTCCCACGTTTTTCGGCGCGGATCCCGTCCACTAACCGACGCAGCTATCAGCTGACCGGGGTTGCTTAGAAATGTTTTGTTCATTTCGGTGCGACTAGCGATGCCAATGTTGCTCCACGAACATCCACGCAATTCACAAGCGTGAAAACTGGCGAGGGAAATCGAACAATCTTGGAAGGTGCAGTCCTTGAAGTGACAGCGCCGCCAAGTCGAGTAGGCTAGGTCGCAGGCTATGAAGCGGCACTGATCGAACATGATAATTGGGTCGCCTTCGAAGGCGCCTTGAAAGTCACATTCGCGGAACAGTATCCCTCGGACTTCTAGAGTTTCGCCGGCTTTGATCCGGGCGGCGAGCGTGGACGCTGGTACGAACCGTCGATAAGGGCCGGCAT
Source organism: Sphingomonas sp. S2-65 (assembly GCF_021513175.1). Lineage (NCBI taxonomy): Bacteria > Pseudomonadati > Pseudomonadota > Alphaproteobacteria > Sphingomonadales > Sphingomonadaceae > Sphingomonas > Sphingomonas sp. S2-65. The sequence goes on from NZ_CP090953.1 coordinate 1,677,743, forward strand.
CGCGCTGGAGATCCCAGTCGTAAGGCTCCTGATCGAGAACGAACTCCGGGTCGAAGATGGGCTCCCACCAGCAATCGCGGCGTCTATGGCCAATGTGCTGCTGCCCCGGGGTAGCAGCGGGCGCCGCATCCATTGCATTGGACTCCAGGGGGGGGCGGCCGATCCCAAACATACCGCATCGATATACGCGCCGCTCCGGTCGGGGAAGAGTGTACGGGAGCCGAGAAGGTGGCTGCCGCTTGGTTCTCTTGCCGCTCAGGTTGCGCGAGAATTTTTCTTCTTCGGTTAACCTTGGAGCTACCTCAAAACCGCAAGTGGCGCGTCCGTCGAAGATGAACAGTAGACCGCTTTGCGTGCACATCATTTCCGAGCGTAAGTGGCTGATGGTTCGTTTGCAGCCCCTCACGCTTCTACTTGGCAATAAAATGGACGTGCAGACAACGGAGCGATGCGCCCAACGTTGCTCGCATCCCTCCCCTCCCCTTCCCCCGCACCCCATCCCGCGCTAAGGCCCTCCCGAATCTTCGTATTCAGCTGCCATCCGGCGCGCCCGCGCGGCCCCTTCTGCGGACCCCAGGCGTTCCTCGCCGGAACGATTTAGGGAAGGAACCCGTAGCCCCATGACCGCCATCGGCAACGACACGCTCGGCACTCGCGACACGCTGGATGTCGCCGGCAAGACCTATGCCTTCTACTCGCTGCCCAAGGCCGCGAAGAAGCTGGGCGACATCTCCCGCCTGCCCTTCTCGATGAAGGTGCTGCTGGAGAACATGCTCCGCTTCGAGGACGGCGTCACCGTCACCAGGGACGATGCTCAGGCGCTGGTCGATTGGCAGAAGGACGCCCGCTCGAACCGCGAGATCCAGTATCGCCCGGCCCGCGTGCTGATGCAGGATTTCACCGGCGTTCCCTGCGTGGTCGATCTCGCCGCGATGCGCGACGCGATCACCAAGCTTGGCGGCAACCCGGCCAAGATCAATCCGCAGGTGCCCGTCCACCTCGTCATCGATCACTCGGTGATGGTCGACGAATTCGGCACGCCCAAGGCGTTCGAAGAGAATGTCGCGCTGGAATATGAGCGCAACAACGAACGCTACGAGTTCCTGAAATGGGGCTCCAAGGCGCTCGACAATTTCAAGGTCGTGCCCCCCGGCACCGGCATCTGCCACCAGGTGAACCTCGAATATATCTCGCAGTCGGTCTGGTCGTCGCAGGCGACCGACGGCGCGACGATCGCCTACCCGGATACGCTGGTCGGCACCGACAGCCACACCACGATGGTCAATGGCCTGGGCGTGCTCGGCTGGGGCGTCGGCGGGATCGAGGCGGAGGCCGCGATGCTCGGCCAGCCGGTGTCGATGCTGATCCCCGAAGTCGTCGGCTTCAAGCTGACCGGCGCGCTGGGCGAAGGCATCACCGCCACCGATCTGGTGCTCACCGTCACCCAGATGCTGCGCGCCCGCGGCGTGGTCGGCCGCTTCGTCGAGTTTTACGGCCCGGGCCTCCACGCGATGACGCTCGCCGATCGCGCGACCATCGCCAACATGGCGCCCGAATATGGCGCCACCTGCGGTTTCTTCCCGATCGACGAGAAGACCATGGATTACATGCGTCTCACTGGCCGCCCGGACGAGACGATCGCGCTGGTCGAGGCTTATGCCAAGGCGCAGGGCATGTGGCACGACGTCGACAGCCCCGAGCCGATCTTCACCGACACGCTCGAGCTCGACATGAGCAGCGTGCGTCCGTCGCTCGCCGGCCCGAAGCGTCCGCAGGACCGCGTCAGCCTCGACAGCGTCGACGAGGTGTTCAACGGCGATTTGACCAAGGTCTACAAGAAGGAGCGCGCGGCGGAAGTCGCGGTCGAGGGCGCCGATCACGGCATCCGCGACGGCGACGTGGTGATCGCCGCGATCACTTCGTGCACCAACACCTCGAACCCCTCGGTGCTGATCGCCGCGGGCCTGGTGGCGCGCAAGGCACGCGCGCTCGGCCTCACCCGCAAGCCGTGGGTGAAGACCTCGCTGGCGCCGGGCTCGCAGGTCGTGACCGATTATCTCAACAAGGCCGGCCTGTCCGAGGATCTCGACGCGATCGGCTTCAACCTGGTGGGCTATGGCTGCACCACCTGCATCGGCAATTCCGGACCGCTGGCCGAGCCGATTTCGGCGGCGATCAACGGCAACGACATCGTCGCGGCGTCGGTCCTGTCGGGCAACCGCAACTTCGAGGGCCGCGTGTCGCCCGACGTGCGCGCCAACTTCCTCGCCTCGCCGCCTTTGGTCGTCGCCTATGCATTGAAGGGCACCGTCACCGAGGACATGTACGAGACGCCGATCGGTCAGGGCACCAACGGTCCGGTGTTCCTCAAGGACATCTGGCCGAGCAACGAGGAGGTCCAGGGCCTCATCACCGCCAATATCGACGACGCGATGTTCCGCGCGCGCTACGGCAACGTGTATCTGGGCGACCGTCACTGGCAGGGCATCACCGTGACCGGTTCGGACACCTATAGCTGGCCGACGAGCTCGACCTACATCCACAATCCCCCGTACTTCGAGGGCATGTCGATGACCCCGGCGGCGGTGCAGGACATCGTCGACGCCAAGCCGCTGGCGATCCTGGGTGACAGCATCACCACCGATCACATCTCGCCCGCCGGCTCGATCAAGGCGGACAGCCCTGCGGGGAAATTCCTTCAGGATCATCAGGTTAACCGCAAGGACTTCAACAGCTACGGCGCCCGTCGCGGCAATGACGAAGTCATGGTCCGCGGCACCTTCGCCAACATCCGGATCAAGAACGAAATGGTCCCCGGGATCGAAGGCGGGATGACCAAATATCACGACCAGGTCATGCCGATCTACGACGCCGCGATGCGCCACAAGACCGACGGCACCCCGCTCGTCGTCGTCGCCGGCAAGGAATATGGCACCGGCTCGTCGCGTGACTGGGCGGCGAAGGGCACCAACCTGCTCGGCGTCCGCGCAGTGATCACCGAAAGCTTCGAGCGTATCCACCGCTCGAACCTGGTCGGCATGGGCGTGCTCCCGCTCCAGTTCGCCGAAGGCGTCACGCGCCAGACGCTGCGGCTCGACGGGTCGGAGACCTTCACGATCACCGGCGTGGCATCGCTGCGCCCCCGCCAGGACGTCCAGGTCACGCTCACCCGCAAGGACGGCACCACCGAGACCTTCCAGACCCGCTGCCGGATCGACACCGTCAACGAGCTGGAATATTTCCTCAACGGCGGCATCCTCCATTACGTCCTGCGCAAGCTCGCCGCCTAAGCGAGCGCGAAGCGTACCGAAAAAGGCCGCGGTGGACCTCCACCGCGGCCTTTTTGCATTGCCGCTGCGGCGGCCGGATAGCCCGCTAACCGTCCGTCCGCTCCGGCGCAAAGATCGGCACTCCCGGCTTTTAACGGCTTTGTTGTGTGGATTCAGATGGTAAGGAGGCCGCAGCTGCAGCGTCCCCGCACCTCGGCTCGCCTCGCACCCCATGTGGAGCATCAAGATGTTCAAGAAGAGCCCTGCGACCCTCGAGGTTCGAACGGCTGTCCCCGACGACGTTCCGGGGATCCTGACGCTGATCGGCCAGGCCTATCCCGGATTCGGCAATTACAGCGCCGGTCAGGTCAGCGGCCAGATCAACAACTTTCCCGAAGGCCAGTTCGTCGCGGTCCTTGCAGGCGAGATCGTCGGATATTGCGCGTCGTCGCGCATCGACGAGGCGATCGCGCTGTCGTCCCATGATTGGGCGACGATTACCGGCAACGGCTTCGGAAGTCGCCACGATGCCACCGGAGACTGGTTGTACGGCATCGAAATGGCCGTCGACCAGCGGCAGCGCGGCATGCGCATCGGCAAGCGCTTGTATGAGGCACGCCGCGTGCTGGCCGAGCGGCTGGAACTACGCGGGATCGTCTTTGGCGGACGCATGCCCGGCTACGCCAAGGTCAAGGCCAAGGTGGACGGCCCGGATGACTATCTGGCCCGCGTCGCTGCCGGCGAGTTCCGGGACCAGGTCATCAGCTTCCAACTCGGCAACGGCTTCAAGCCGATCGGCGTGCTCCCGCGATACCTGCCGTCGGACAAGGCTTCGGAGGGCTTCGCCGCGCACATGGTCTGGCGCAATCCGTATGTCGACCCGAACGAGCCCGTTGCTTTCCGCGTGCCCCGGGACGTCGAAAGCGTCCGCCTGGCCACGGTGCAGCTTCAGGCCCGCGCCGTGAAGGATTTCGCCGAGTTCGTCCAGAACGTAGAATATTTCGTCGACGTCGCCGCCGACTACCGCTCGGACTTCGTGGTGTTTCCCGAGCTCTTCACCATGTCGCTTCTGTCGTTCGAGAAGGAGGACCTGTCGCCGATGGAGGCGATCGACCGGATGACCGAGCATCGCGAGCCGATCGTCCAGGAACTCTCCCGCATGGCGCTGCGCTACAACATCAACATCATCGGCGGATCGCACCCGACGCGGACCGAAGACGGCAGCATCCAGAATGTCGCTTATGTCTGCCTGCGCGACGGATCGGTCCACGCGCAGGAAAAGATCCACCCGACGCCCAACGAAGCCTATTGGTGGAAGATCAAGGGCGGCAGTTCGGTGGACGTGATCCAGACCGACATCGGCCCAATCGGCGTCCTCATCTGCTACGACAGCGAGTTCCCCGAGCTTGCGCGCCGGCTGGTCGACGAGGGGGCACGCATCATCTTCGTGCCGTTCTGCACCGACAATCGCCAGGGGTATATGCGGGTGCGCTATTGCGCCCAGGCGCGCGCGATCGAGAACCAGTGCTTCGTCGTGCTCTCCGGAAATGTCGGCAACCTTCCCGGCGTCGACAATATGGACATCCAATATGCGCAGTCCTGCATCCTCACGCCCTGCGACTTCCCCTTCGCCCGCGACGGCATCGCCGCGGAAGCCAGCGAGAATATCGAGACGCTGACGATCGCAGACGTCAACCTCGCCGACCTGACCTGGGCGCGCGCGGAAGGCACGGTCCGCAACCTGGCAGACCGACGTTTCGACCTCTACCGAATCGATTGGAACCGCAGCGCCCCCCGCGATCTCGGCCCGCCCGAGGAAAAGCCCCGCGGCTCGAAGGCCCCCGGCGGCGGCTGAGTTCTACGGGTTACGATGCCGGACAGCGGCAGACAGCCAACCACTTACCCTCTCCCCTCCGGGGAGAGGGCCGGGAAGAGGGGCAGTGCCGCGGATTCACCGCACGCAGCCGCCCACTTCTCCCTCTCCCCTCCGGGGAGAGGGCCGGGGAGAGGGGCAGTGCCGCAAATCCGCGGCGCCTGCCCCAGCGGCCGCTTACTTCCCCTCGATCCCCAGCAATTCGATCTTGAACAGCAGCGTGGACCCGCCCGGGATGGGGCCCTTGCCCTCGGGCCCATAAGCCAGGTCCGAAGGCGAGGCGATTTCGATCGTGTCGCCCACGCCCATCATCGGCACGGCCAGCTGCCAGGCCGGGATCAGCGCTCCCAACGGGAAGGTCGCCGGCTCGCCGCGGGCATAGGAGCTGTCGAATTCGGTGCCGTCGATCAGCGTGCCGGCATAATGGAGCGTCACCGTGTCCTCGACGGTCGGGTGCGCGCCGGTGCCGGTCCCCTTGATCCGCCGCCAGCGCAGCCCGCCCTGCAGCGGCTGCCAGCCGTCGCTCGCCTTGAGCTGCGCCAGTGCCAGCGACTGGCGATTGTGCCACGCCGCATCCTGCGAACGATCCTGCCCGGTCTGCGCCACTGCAAACCCTGCCGCGCCCAGCCCCAGGGCACCGATCACCACCAGCCACGTCTTCTTCACGTCTTGCTTCCTCTCATCTCACGTGCAGGCGACATCCCCGGAAAGCCGCCGGCTTGCAATGTAGGATTTGCAGTGCTTCGCTTTGGAAGCGCTCTTTCTCACCGTCGAAGACCCCCGCCAGCCGCGGCTCGCCCAAGCCGGGACGAGGCCCGCGATGCCTTATGGTTCACTGCGTCGGAAGCCATAGGGGCACCACGCCCCAAGGCCGATTTTCACGTCGAAACCGTCAACCAACCAAGAGGTTGGTTGGCGGAATCGAATTGCCTTTGTTTTCAGTGCGGCGATACCCTCGCCAGACCGCAACTTTCTCAACTTCACCAGGGCCTCGGAAGCCCTGCGAACCAATATTGCCGCTAGCGGAGAACCCGCCCGGCAACGGCATCCAGCTTCGCCAGCAGCGCCGGGTCGCGCGCTTTGGGCGCCGTAATCAGCGCCGTATCCAGGCACGTATCGATCGGCGACTCGGGCCGCACTTCCGGAAGCCCGCGCAGCAGATGCCTCACCAGCCCGCGCGCCTTGGCTGCGTTTGCCGAAAGCTGCGCGATCACCTGCGCCACGTCGACCGCCGCCTCGTCCTCGCGCCAGCAGTCATAATCGGTGACCATGCCCACCAGCGCATAAGGCAGCTCGGCCTCGCGCGCGAGCTTGGCCTCGGGCATCGCCGTCATGCCGATCAGGTCGCAGCCCCACCTGCGATACAGGTTGCTCTCGGCGCGCGTGGAGAATTGCGGCCCCTCCATCGCCAGATATGTCCCGCCCTCATGCACCTGCGCACCGGCAGCGCGCGCCGCGCCGGCCGCGAGTCCCGAAAGCCGCGGACACACCGGATCGGCCATCGATACGTGCGCGACCATACCGCTCCCGAAAAAGCTCGAGGGCCGCCCTTTGGTCCGGTCGATGAACTGGTCGACGATCGTGAAGCTGCCCGGCGGCCGATCCTCGGCCAGGCTCCCGACCGAGGAGATGGCGAGCACATCGGTCACGCCGACTCGCTTCAGCGCGTCGATATTGGCGCGTGCGTTCAGTTCGGACGGGCTGATCCGGTGCCCCCGGCCGTGCCGCGGCAGGAAGACGACGCGAACAGGGCCTATCCGGCCGCGAAACAGCGCGTCGGACGGCGCGCCCCAGGGGCTCGCCACCTCGACCCATTCGCCATCCTCGATACCCTCGACATCGTACAGGCCCGAGCCGCCGATGATCCCGATCGTCCAGCCGCTCACGCTGCCGCCTTGTCCACGTTGCGGCGCGAATAGGCGAAATAGACGCCCAGCCCGATCACGTTCCAGATCCCGAACAGCAGCTGGGTTTGGCCCGGCAGGCTGACGAACAGATACAGGCAGCCGAAGATCGCGCCGAGGCCGACCAGCCACGCTGCCGGCGCGCGGAACGGCCGCACTGCGTTCGGTGCCCGCCGCCGCATCACCAGCATGCAAAGCCCCACCGCCGCAAAGGCCGTCAGCGTACCGGCATTGGCCAGTGCCGCGATCTCGTCGATCGGGAAGAAGGCCGCGAAAAAGGTCACCACGCAGGCGGTGAAGATCGTGATCCGCACCGGCGTCCCCCGCCGCGACACCCGCGCCAGGCTCTCGGGCAGCATGCGGTCGCGGGCCATCACGAAGAAGATGCGGCTCTGACCATAAAGGAAGGCCAGGATCACCGTCGGCAGCGCGATCACGGCCGAGGCGGCGAGCACGGTCGCAGTGAAGGGCTGGCCGATCTGGCGCAGTATCAGCGCCAGCGGCTCGGGGCTGTCGGCGAAGCGCGTATAGCTCAGCGCGCCGACCGCGGTGACCGCCACGACCATGTAGATGACGACGCAGACGAGCATCGATCCGACAATGCCGATGGCGAGATCGCGGCTCGGGTTCTTGGCTTCCTCCGCCGCGGTCGAGATCGCGTCGAAGCCATAGAAAGCGAAGAAGATGATCGCCGCCGCCGCCATCACCCCGCGCTCGACGCCGTCGCCGCTCAAATGCTTGGAAAAGCCGAAGGGGGCGAACGGCTCCAGATTGGCCGCGTCGAAATAGGGCAGCGCCACCGCCACGAAGATCGCGAGCGCGATCAGCTTCACCACCACCAGGATCGCGTTGAGCGTCGCGCTCTCCCGGGTGCCGACGATCAGCAGCCCTGCGACGATGGCGACGATCGCCAGCGCGGGGACGTTCACGCCCCACTCGGCGATCGCGCCGTTCAGCATCACCGGTCCGTGCGTCAGTGCCGCCGGCAAATGGATGCCCAGCCCGTGCAGGAAGCCGGTGGTATAGCCCGACCAGCCCACTGCCACGGTCGCCACCACCAGCGTATATTCGGCCAGCAGGCTCCACCCCACCACCCAGGCGACGACTTCGCCGAGCACCGAATAGCTATAGGTATAGGCGCTGCCCGATGCCGGGATCATCGTCGCCATCTCGGCATAAGCCAGCGCCGCGCAGGCGCAGATCGCCCCGGCGATCGCGAAGGACAGGATCACCGCCGGCCCCGCGCGGTCCGCGCCGACGCCGATCAGCGTCAGGATGCCCGTGCCGACGATCGCGCCGACGCCCAGTGCGACGAGATGCGGCCACGACAAGGTGCGCTGGAGCCGATGTTCGGGCGGCCGCTCATGATCCGCGACGATCGGCTTCAAACGAAACAGGCTGGCCATCCACAATCCCCTCTTGTTGGGATTGGTGATAGCGCGAAGCCCGCTAGGCGCAATCCGCCCGGTCGTGACAGTCGATCAACGGCGCAGCTTCGCTCCTCGCTCGCTGGTCACCGCCGCGCCCTCGGACGCGGTCACTTCCAGGCCGCGCGCATCCACTTCGGCATGGCGGAACAGCATGCCGCGCTTCGATTGGATGCGGACATTCTTGAAGGTCACGGCCTCGATCCCCCGTTCGGGCAGGCCGACGACGATGCCCGCCCGCTCGGCGCCGGTGGCAGTCAGTCCGTCCACGGTGACGTTGCGGATCCACGGCGTGCTGTTTCGCTTATAGGGCTGCGCCGGATCGCTGTCGGCCGATAGATCTGGTGGCCGAGAACGAATCCGCCCTTGGCCTTGAGCGTCGCGGCGACGGCTTCCTCGTCATAGCCCGCGCCCTCGTAATAGCTGGAGAAGACGATCGGCGTCTCGACATCGGTCATGCGGTTGTTGCGGAACACGATATCCTGCACCACCCCGCCACGCCCCCGCGGCGTCTTGATCCGGATGCCATACATCGCGCCGTCCAGTTCATTGTCCTCGATCAGCACGTTGCGGACGCCGCCCACCGTCTCGCTGCCGATGCAGATGCCGCGCCCGGCCTTGCCGCGATTACCGCGGATCACGATGTTCTCCACTGCCGCGTCGGGCCGCGCCGGGTTGGCCTTGAGCGATTTGATCGCCACCACGTCGTCGCCGGTGTCGAACCAATTCTCTTCGATCAGCACGTTGCGCACGTCGATCGGATCGATTGCGTCGGTGTTCGGCGAATGCGCCATCGCCACGAAGGCCATGCCGCGCACTGCGATGTCCTCGCTGTCCTTCAGCACCAGGTGGAAGCTCGGCGAATTGTAGAGGCCCACGCCTTCGAACACGAGATTGCGGCTGCGCACGGCATGCACCAGCCGCGGCCGATTGGTGCCGCCCCCCTTGCGGTTCTGGCGTGCCTGCGCCCGCCAGCGATCCCACCATGCCGAGCCCTGTCCGTCGATCCGCCCCTTGCCCGTGATCGCGACATTCTCGGCATCGGCAATGTTGATCAGCGCGATCCAGTCGACATTGGTGACATAGGCCCTGGTAGCCGCCGTGACCTTGTACGATGCCTCGTCGGTGATCCCGACCAGCTCGGAATTGGCGGCGAGATGCAGGTCGATGTTCGATTTCAGGAAGATGGGTCCGATCAGATATTCGCCGCGCGGCACTTCGACTCGCCCGCCGCCCTTGGCCGCGCAATCGTCGATGGCGCGTTGAAACGCCTGCGTATCCAGGAACACCCGCGTGCCCTTGACGCCATAGTCGGTGACGATGCAGGTCCGCGCCGCGGGCTTGAGCGTAGCTTGGGCGGCAGCATTATTCGGCAGTGCCGCCAGTGCCAGCAGGGTGAGGCCCAGTCGCATCACAGCTTTTCTCCCGCCAGCTCCGCGAGCCATTCCTCAAGATTGGTATAGCCGTCGCCGTTCCGGTCCGCAGCGCCATCGCTGGCGTTGCCAGGGTTCAACCCATGCCGGCGCTCCCACGCATCGGGAATGCCGTCGCCGTCATTGTCTCGCGGTGCCGCGCTGCTCTTGAGCACCGGCCAGCCCCCCACCTCGCGCTGGCTGTCGATCTGCCTTCCGGTGCGGTCCCGCACGCCGCGAACGATTGCCAGGTCGACGCTGTCGCGCGGCCTAGATGCCCCCGCGCCGCTCAGCACCTTGGCATAGGATGCAGCAGCCGCTTCGGGCCGCACGGGTGCCACGTCGATCGGCGCACTAAGCCGATAGCCCTCGGGCTGCACGCCGGTCACCAGGCTCCATGGATCGGAGGGGACCGTGCCGTTCATGCTGTTGCCCGCGAAATAGGCCTTGGCCAGCACGTTCGATTCCTCGAACGCCATATTCTTCTTCGATTGCGGTCCGGCGATGTAGCTGTTGTCGACGAAATTGTAGCGGGCCAGCGTCGCCTTGTCGGCATTGTAGCCCGACCGGCTGCCGCCCCAATTGTAGAAGACGTTCGAACGGAAGTCGAAGAACGCACCCTCAGGATCGACATCGGGTCCGCTGTAATTGCCGGGCCGCGGCATCCGCGCAGCATGGTTGGCCCATAGATTGTGGTGGAAGCTGACGCGGGCGCCCCGCCCGCCCCGGATCAGACTGCCATAGCCATGCTCGCCCTTGGCGTGGAGCGAATGGGTGAGTGAATCGGCGATCACCGACCATTGCACGGTAAGGTCGTAGAAACCCTGATCGGGCTTGGTGTAGTTGGCGGATGCCGACAGCGTCTCGTCGACCGACCAGCTCGCCGAGACATGGTCGAGGATGATGCGGCGGCCGCCCTGGATCCAGATCGCATCGGCCTCGCTCTTGGACTCGTCGCCCAGCCGCGAGCGAAGATAGCGGATCACGACGTCGTCGGCATCGATCTCCAGGGTGTGATCGCGAAGGGTGATGCCGTCGCCGGGTGCCGATTGGCCCGCAATCGTCACGCGCCCTTCACGGATACGCAGCGGCTTCGCCAACTTGATCGTGCCCGAGACGCGAAACAGGATGGTGCGCGGCCCCTTCGCCTCGACCGCGGCGCGCAGGCTTCCCGGCCCGCTATCCTCCAAATTCGTGACGTAGATCACCTGTCCGCCACGTCCGCCTTGAGAGAAGCGCCCAGCGCCCTCCGCAGCTGGAAAGGCAAGCTGGGTCGGTCCGGCAAGGGCAAGCAAGGCAAGCGTCAGCATCGGCCATTCTCGATCAGGTAGCGCGGGCGGCGACGGCTGCCGCCGCCCGCAAGTTTCTCAGAAGATCAGGCGAAGCCCGCCGGTGATGATGCGGCCAGTGCTGGCATAAGTCTGCGTCACCGGACTGTCGGCATACATCGTGCGATACTGAGTCTCGTTGGTCAGGTTGCGGCCTTCGATCGTCAGCTTGGCAAACTTGGTGACGTTGAACGCCAAGGCCACGTCGACGTTGAGCTGGTTCTCATTGTAGCCGAAGTCGCTGATCACCGGCGAGTTGCACGCCGCCCCTGCATTGGTGTCGATCCCCACCGAGCAGGTCCCGCTGGAGAGCGGGAAGCGGTTCACATAGCGCGTGCGATACGCGCCCGACACGCGCGCCGACCACAGGCTGTTCTCGTAATAGAGCGTCGCGTTGAACGAGTCCGGCGAGGTGTTGAGGAACGGCCCCTCCGCGAAGGTGTTCAGCGCGGTCCCGTTGGCACCCGTCTGGCGCGTTCCGAGCGCCGAGCCCGTGAGATAGTTGAGGCTCGACTCGATATGCGTGTAGTTGGCGGTGATGCCCATCTTGTCGAACGGCGCCGGCAAGAACCAGAAATCGGTCTGCACATTGACTTCGACGCCCTTGATGTCGCCGCCCGGCGCATCCTGGAACTGCCGCACCGCCCAGGTGCCACCACGCTGCGTATAGGCCAGCAGCGTCGGGCTGGTGATCGTGCTGAGGACCTGCGCGTAGACCGCCGGCTCGAACACCGAAGACAAAGGCGCCTCAAGTGCAATCTGCTGCGGGAAGGATGCGATGTCCTTCTTGAACAGCGTGACTGCGACCAGACCGTTGTTCCGGAAATACTTTTCGAAGCTCAGGTCGAGGTTGGTCGCCCGGAACGGGTTCAGATAGGGATTGCCTACCGTCACCGCCGGAGCCGCGCCCGCGGCGTTGAGCCCGGTTGCGAAGGATGTGGTGCCCGGCGTCAGGCTGGCGAGCTGTGGACGCGAGATGACCTCTGCAGCGGCGAAGCGGATCAGGAAGTCGTCGGCGACTTCCCAATTCGCGTTCATCGACGGCAGCCAATCCCAATATTCATTGCGTGCCGTGACCGGGAACCCGGCCACGCCGTCGGTTCCGCCGACATTGCCCTGGCCCGTCACCTGGGTGTTCGCGACGCGCATGCCGACATTACCGCGCAGCGGCCGCCCCAGCAGCCGGACATTATAGTCGACCTGGAAATAGCCCGACGCATCCCGCTCCTGAACCGAGTTGCGCTGGCGCCCGTCCGCCACGGCACGGAAATCGCCCCATTTGTTGACGCAGTTGCAGTCGATGCCGAACTGGTTGACGAACTTGTTGAGGTCCGGCGCGTAATAAGATGTCGGCGTACCCTCCGACACCTGAAGCCCCTGGCCGAAGCCGACGGTCTGGCCGAGATCGGTGATCTGCAGCCCAGCCTCCTGCAGCGTCGGATTGATCGCCTCGATATCCTGGCTTCGCCGCCCCTGATCGGCCTCATATTTGAAGCGCTTGAAGGTGCCACCGAACTTGATCGACATTTCGGGCAGCGCTTCGAACGTGAAGTTCATCCGGGCCACGCGGAATTCATTGTCCACCTGGTTGTTGAAGTAGCGGATGGTCGACAAGCCCTTGACCAGCGACCAGCTCCCCGGGTTCGCCACGTCGAAGCCCGGGCTGAAGATCGGCATCTCGCCGCCGCCGCGATCGTCGAAGGTATAGCCATCGCGGTCAATCGCGTTGAACTCCGCGAGCAGCCCTGTGGCGCGGAACTCGGATTTCGACCAGCCGAGCGTCGCGTCGTAGAAGAAGCCGTCGGCAATGTCCTGATGAACGTTCAGGGTCACTTGCTTGAAGTCGGTGCGTCCGTATTGCGCGTCGGTCGAGCTGCGCCAGTCGACATCGTCGAGTACCAGATAATCGGCCTGGTTCGCGCCGTTCACGTTAGCGGCGCGGATCTTGGTGTTCGGGCGGCCGATCAGCTCGTTGTAGAAGCCCGTCTGGTTCGCCGTGGCGACATAGCCCGGCGATCGCGGATTATTATAATAATCGAACGGATTGAGATTGTTCGGGTTCATCGAGTTGAGGAAGCCGGGCAGCACCACGTTGCCGCTGGCAGTTCCGTCGCAGTCGATCGCGGCGCTGGGAACGCAATTTCCATACAGTGCGACGCGATCGGCATTGCCATTGGTCGTGCCTGGCGCGCGCAGGCCGGCGGTTCCGGTCTGCTGGGCCCGCACATTGGTGCCGTTGCGGTTGAGGCCGATCGTGGTGATGCCCGTCGTCTCGCTGCCCTGATCATAGCGTGAAAAGACGCCGTCCAGCGTGATCTCAGTATGGTCGCTCGGCTTCCACTGGGCTGTGGCCGTAGCGCCGACGCGTTCATAAGAGAGGAACTGGCGGCCGACCGACGCCAATGCCGGGATGATCGTGGTCGGCGTGATCAGCGAATATGCCGCCGGATCCGAGCCGAAGGTCGGGCCAGTCCCGCCGGGCCGTGCGAAGCCATAGGTGTTCGGCGTAACGCCGTTGATCAGCGAATTCCGATAAGTGTACTCGAACGAGCCGATCGAGCGATTGTAGCGGTCAATCTGCTGCTCCTGCTTCTGATAGGCTCCCGACACCAACAGACCGAAATTGTCAGTGACGTGGACCGACGCCAAGCCCGTGAAGCGCGGGTTCCAGCTCTTGCCGTTCTCACGATATTCGGCTTCGGCACCGAGCGCGAAGCGATTGGTCTTGTACGCCAGCGGCCGACCCGTGGTGAGATCGATGATCGCACCCAGCGATCCTTCGTCATTTTCCGCGGCAGTCGACTTGGTGATCTTGATCCCGCCGAAAAGCTCGGAGGCGAAGGTGTTGAAGTCGAACCCGCGCGAGCGGTTGGCACCGGCATCGGACGAGCTCCCGCCCGCGACGTTCTGGGCATCCGCGCCGTTCAGGCGCACCATCTGGAAGTCGCCGCCAAGGCCGCGAACGGTGATCGAGCGTCCCTCGCCATTGTCGCGGTCGATCGAGACGCCTGGCAGGCGCTGAATCGATTCGGCCAAATTCGCGTCGGGGAAGTCGGCAATGTCTTCGGCAGTGATCGCATCGACGATCTGGTTCGACCGCCGCTTAACGTTCAGCGCATCCTGCAATGAGGCGCGGAAGCCGGTGACGACGATCTCGTCGCCCGCCGCGGGGCCGCTTTCGATCTCGCCCTGCGATTCGTTCTGCGTCGGGCTCGGCGCATCTTGCGAGGTCGTGGCCGCTGGGCCGCTGCTCTGCGCCGCGCTTGCCGTTTGTAGGAGCGCCACAACTTCCTGCGCGCTGGCAGGGGCTGCCATCACCATCGCCATGCTCAGCACCCCGGAGGCCGTCGTCGTCCGCAGGGTGTGCGTGGTCATGCAGCTGGCGATGCCGCCGTGCCGCCGCCCTTTGAATTCGTGAAACATGGATCCTCCCAGCCGATGGTTTTCGGCACGGGACGCTGCACTTGGCGGAATGGAAATGGGTGCGGCCAACAGGCCACGCAGGCACGACCACGCCCCGCTTTCAAGCCACCTCCTAAACCACCCGCGGCTCTATCGGCCGCTGAGTGCAGGCATCACTACGCACCTGTTGACGCTGATCTTTCCGATTCGGAGCACCAATGTCAACCGGTGTCATTCCAACTTTGGTTGCTATCCTGTCTTGCGACAAGGCTGCAACGACGATGGCCGTCCGGCGTCAGCCTTCGCGGGGTGGCGACACCGACGCCCGATGGATCAGGGTCGATGGAAACAGCGACGGCTCTTCGACTGCCTGATCGTCGCCGAAGAAATCCGTCAACAATTTCAACGCCGCAGATCGTGCCATCGAAATGATCGGCCAATGTACCGTCGTCATCGGCGGCCAGATGTGGCTCGCGATCGCAGTATCATCGAAGCCGATGATCGACAGGTCTTCGGGCACGTTCATCCCCCGCCTGCGGGCAGCATGAAGCGTCGCTGCCGCCATCTCGTCATTGGACGCGAAAATGGCGGTCGGGCGGGGCGACAGGTCGAGCAGACGATCGGCTGCAGCAAGGCCTGTTTCGAACGTGTAGTTGCCATCGGCGATCAGGCTACGGGGCAGCTTGATGCCTGCCGCGACCAGTGCCTCCTCGAAGCCCTTGCGTCGCTCGCGTGCCGAGCGGAACCCATGTGGCCCCGCGATCAGCCCGATGCGGCGGTGCCCGAGCGACACCAAGTGAGCGACCGCGTCGCGAACGACCTCGGCATCGTTGGATGCCACCATGTGCTCGGCCGTGTCGAGCGTTGCGGATCCCATGCGGACATAGCGGATTCCGAGTTCGCGGCAGAGATCGGCCACCATCTCGTTTTCGGAAACCGGCGGCAGGAACATGACCCCGTAAAGCCGCTGCCGTTCCAGAAAGGCGCGGATATCCTGGAGCATGGTCGAAGATCCGCGATCGATCGGGCGCACGATCAGCTCGAATTCAGTATCGCGCATCGCCTCCAGCATGCCGGCCTGCACGTTCATCACCATCTGAGCATTGGGATTGTCGTGGATCAGGCCAATCAGGAAGTTGTGTCGCAATGCCAAGCCTCTGGCCTGGACGTTCGGCACATAGCCGATCTCCGCGATAACCTGCTCTACCTTTGCGCGGGTCGCTCCGTTCAACAACGGCGATCGGTTGATCACGCGGCTGACGGTCTTTTTCGAAACGCCGGCAAGCCGCGCGACATCGTTGATGGTGGGCTTGCCCTGGCTGTTCATGGCAGCACGCTAATCGGTGATCGCCGCCAAGGCAATTTGTCCCGGGGACAACCGCTTGCTTAGAACTCGGCTCCAGGCCGTGTTAGCTGCCTGGCTGGATATACGGAGCTCGGGCGAACAGTTCCCGCTCCCATTTGCGTGGATCGTCGATGGTGCGGCTGTGGATGTCGAACACCATCGTAGCACGTTCCGGCACCCCATAGCGCGACCAGGTTGGAACGCCCCTGCCATTCGGATTGCCGCTGCGTGCAAGATTGGCAAAGGCAGCCATCATCTGGCGGCTGACCTTGTGCGACGCGGCGCCGGTGCCGCTGATCGAACCCTGAGCACCCAGCGTGCCGAACACCAACGGAATGTCGGCAGTATGCGGTGCCCCCCGTTCCGGCTGGACGGGCGACTGGAAGTCGAGCTGATAGACCCAGGTCGCCTGCGCTCCGGCATTGGCGCGGGCATCCGCTTCGATCACCTGGCCCGGCCAGCTGCGGCCCGCCGTCGTCGCGCGGTAGAAGATGTCGGTCGGAGTGTCGTCGGGGAAGTGTGCTCGATATTGCGCGGCGATCCACTCGGGCAGCAAATCTATCTTGATCTCCGGGGCGATCCGCTGTGCCAGATTGTCCCAGCCGAGCCCGCGCACCTTCTCCGAATTCGGCGGAATGAACGCCTTGGTCTCGTCCCGGGTGTTTCCGAGGATCATAGGAATCGTGTTGGACTGGGGGTTAGGATCGGGCCAGAACGGATGGCGGTGCAGCCATTGCATGTCGAGTACTGGACCGAAGTAGAGCGCGCCGCTCATGATCGGGTCGGGAGTCTGCAGACCCTCCACCAACCGCTCGACAGGCAAGGTCAACAAGGGCGAGAGATCGCTCTCCTTCACGCTCAGGCCTGCAAGATAGGCCTGGGCGCGGCGCGTGGCGTTGATCGGTCCGGACGCGGTAACCTGCTGGCCGCTCATCGTTGCTGCGGCGTGGAACAGACCTTTCGCGGCGGGCATGCCCATCAGCGTCGCGATTTTTCCGCCGCCTCCGGATTGGCCGAATGGCATTATTTTTTTTGGGTTGCCGCCGAAGTTGGCGATGTTGCCGCGGAGCCAGTGTAATGCGAGGACCAGATCGAGCTGGCCGGCATTGCCGCTGTCGGGGAAGCGGGGATCGAGACGGGCGAGGTAGAGATAGCCCAAGGCATTGAGACGGTGGTTTATTGTCACCACCACCACGTCCTCGGTCGCTGCGAGGACGGCACCGTCGTTGAGGGGGTCGGTGACGCTTCCGTTCGAATAAGCACCGCCATGAATGTACACCATCACCGGGCGGCGTGCGGTTAAGTTGGCATCGGGGGTCCAAATGTTGAGGAACAGGCACTCCTCGGCCTGCGGACGATAGGGCCCGCGCTGCGGGCAGACCGGGCCGAAGGCGTGCGCAGGACGGATAACCCCAGGTGTGGCGATCGGCACGGGCGCCTGAAATCGCGGGGCATGGCCGTACTGGATCCCGAGGAAGCGCTGGACGCCGCCGACCCGGTCGCCCTCGAACGTGCCCGCCGGTGCGCGCACCAAAGGAGCGGTAGCGGACCAAGCTCGCCCGGGCAGCGCTGCCGCCGCCAGCCCGGACGCGAGCATCGTCCGCCGGTCGGTCACCGCCGCACGTCCATGCCGCCACTTTCGAAGGCGGCGAGATCGGCGCGGGTGAAGAGGCTCGCATCGCCGGGCAGCGAATGCTTGAGCGCGGTGAGCGCCAGCCCGGAATGCGCCGCCTGTTCGGGATCGCCGCTCTCCAAAAGCCCGTGCAGCACGCCGGCAGCGAAAGCGTCGCCGGCGCCAAGCCGGTCGACGATGCCGGAGATCAGCACCTCAGGCGTCTGGAACCCGCCCCGACGCGTATCGACGCGCGCGGAGACGCGGTGGCTGTCGGCGTCGTCGAGATGCCGGGCTGTCGACGCGATGAGCTGGAGCTTGGGGAAAGCCGCGAAAGCCGCCTCCGCCGCTTCGCGCCGACGGTCCGATCCGTCGCCGGAAAAGGTCTTGCCGAGCAGCAGCGACACGTCGCGGTGGTTGCCGAACAGGATGTCGGCATGGCCGATCAGCTGAGTCAGGATCGAGCGGGGATCGCTGTCCCATGCCTCCCACAGCCGAGCACGATAATTGCCGTCGAACGAGACCGGGATACCCCGTGCGCCCGCAGCCTCTGCCGCCGCGACCGCCGCGGCGGCCGTGTTCGGCCCGATCGCCGGCGTGATACCGGAAAGATGGAGCCGCTGACAGCCGGCAAGCGCCGTATCCCAATCCCACGCGGTCGGCGACCGGTCGGCGAATACCGAATGCGACCGGTCGTAGATCACTTCCGACGCGCGCAGGCCCGCGCCAGGTTGCAGGAAGTAGAGCCCGACGCGGCCCGCTTCCGAGACGATCCCGGAGGTATCCACGCCGCGTCCCCGCAATTCACGCGTGATCGCCGCGCCCATCGGGTTGTCGGCGACCGCAGTGATCATGCGGGTGGCGTGGCCCAATGATGCGAGGCCGGTCGCCACATTGGCTTCGGCCCCGCCGACATGGACCTGGAACTGGTTGGTCTGGAGCAGCAGCTCACGGCCGGGCGGGGAGATGCGAAGCATCACTTCCCCGAAAAAGGCGATCGGGCGGGTATCGGTCATCGTGCGAGCCAGCCGCCGTCGACGGCGAGGATGTGGCCCTGGATATAGTCCGACGCGGAGGAAGCGAGGAAGACCGCGGCGCCGCCCATGTCATCGGGGCTGCCCCAGCGGCCTGCCGGGATGCGCTCCATGATCTGGCGATTGCGGGTCTCGTCTGCCTGGAGCGCGGCGGTGTTGTTGGTGGCGATATAGCCCGGCGCGATCGCGTTGACGTTGATGCCTTTCGCCGCCCACTCGTTGGCGAGCAGCTTAGTCAGCCCGCCAATGCCCGACTTCGACGCCGTGTAGCTCGGCACGCGGATGCCGCCCTGGAAGGTGAGCATCGAGGCGATGTTGATGATCTTGCCGCGACCCTGCGCGACCATGTGGCGGCCCGCTGCCTGGCAGAGGAAGAACACCGACTTGAGATTGGTATCGACCACCGCATCCCAATCCTCTTCGGTGAAATCGAGGCTGTCGCCCCGGCGGATGATGCCGGCATTGTTGACCAGGATGTCGAGCCCGCCGAGCTTATCCACAGCTTCGTCCACAACGCGGCCCACAGGCTCGATGCTGGACAGATCGGCCGAGACGATCTCGGCGCGGCGGCCGAGCGCGCGGACCTTTTCGACGGTCTCCCGCGCGGGGGTGCGGCCGACTGCGGCGATGTCGGCGCCGGCGGCTGCGAGCGCGAGGGCGACGCCTTGGCCGATGCCGGTGTTGGCGCCGGTGACGACCGCGACGCGGCCGGTGAGATCGAAGGGGTTCATTCTGTTTCTCGCTCCCCGCCCTCGCCGCCTGCGCTCCCCTCTCGCTTCACGGGAGGGGTCGGGGGAGGGCCTGAATTTCCAGGAAGGGATCGCCTGCGGCACTCCCCTCCCCCAGCCCCTCCCGCAAAGCGGGAGGGGAGCTAGAAGGCTTACGCCAGCTGGCAGATATCCAGCACGTTCATGTCGGTATAGTCCTGGTTCTCGCCGGCCATCGCCCAGATGAAGGCATAGGATTTGGTGCCCGAGCCCATATGGATCGACCAGGGCGGCGAGATCACCGCTTCGTCGTTCTGCATGACGATGTGGCGGGTGGCGTCGCCCTCACCCATGAAGTGCATGACGCGATCCTTGTCGAGATCGTCGAGCTCGAAGTAGAAATAGATCTCGCTGCGGCGCTCGTGGATGTGCGGGGGCATGGTGTTCCACACCGAGCCCGGCTTGAGCACGGTCAGGCCCATGACGAGCTGGGCGCTGTCGCAGACGCCGGGGATGACGAGCTGGAAGATCGTGCGCTCGTTCGATTCCTCGAGGCTGCCGCGCTCGAGCGCATTGGCGTCGGCGATCGAGAGTTTGCGGGTCTGGAACGCCTTATGCGCGGGGCAGGAGGCGAGGTAGAATTTGGCGCCGTCGCCGGAGAACTGGACGTCCTTGGCGCCCATCGTGACGTAGAGGCAGTCCTTGTTGCCGAGCGTGAAGCTTTCGCCGTCCACCGTCACGGTGCCGTCGACCTTGCCGACATTGACGATCGCGAGCTCGCGGCGCTCGAGGAAGGGGTGGCCGGCGGCGGAGGGCGGCTCGGTCTGGTCGGGGAGCTTGACGGTTCCCGAGACGACCTGGACGCCGCCGATCACGAAGCGGTCGGCATGGGTGTAGTTGAGGACGCATTCGCCTTCACGGAACAGGTCGGTGATGAGGTAGCGGTCGCGCAGCTCTTCGTTGGAGACGCATTCCATCATGTCGGGGTGGGTGGCGTAGTAGGTGCGGTCGAACATGGGGGCTCCTGAAATGACTATCTGGTTGACGCGAAAGAGGGGGTCAGAGGCGGTAGGCCCTTCGGACCAGGCCGCTGGTAAGTTCTTCAATCAATTCAGCGGCTTCCCAGTCCAGCAGGCGCCCTTCGGCGACCAGGCGGGCAAGGAAAGCGGCGTCAACCCGGCGGGCGACGTCGTGGCGCGCAGGAATGGAGAGGAAGGCGCGGGTGTCGTCGTTGAAGCCGACGGTGTTGTAAAAACCCGCGGTTTCGGTCGTATTCTCGCGAAAACGGCGCATTCCCTCAGGTGAATCGTGAAACCACCAGGCCGGGCCGAGCTTGAGGCACGGATAATGCCCGGCCAGCGGCGCGAGTTCGCGGGCATAGGTGCTCTCGTCCAGCGTGAAGAGAATGATCGACAGCTCGGTCGAAGTGCCGAAGCGGTCGAGCAAGGGCTTGAGCGCGGCGACATAGTCGGTGCGCATCGGGATGTCGGCGCCCTTGTCGCGGCCATGGCTGTGGAACAGGCCTTGATTGTGGTTGCGGAAGGAGCCCGGGTGGATCTGCATGACCATGCCGTCCTCGACGCTCATCGCCGCCATCTCGGTCAGCATCTGGGCGCGGAACAGCTCGGCATCGGCCGGGGTCCAGTCGCCGCCGGTGACCTTGCGGAACAAGGCCTCGGCCTCGCCGTGCGACAGGTTGGCGGTGCGCGCGGTGGGGTGGCCGTGATCGGTGGCGGTGGCGCCGGCGGCGCGAAAGTCGGCGCGGCGCTTGCGGTGGGCGGCGAGATACCCGTCCCAGCCATATACGTCCTCGCCGGTCAGTTCGGCGAAGGTGCGCATCGCGCCGACGAACTGCTCATGCTCGACGTCGATCACCGCATCGGGGCGGTAGGTGGTGACCACCCTGCCCGGCCAGCCGCTCGCCTGGATCGCGTGGTGGTGGGAGAGGTCGTCCTGCGGCCCCTCCGTCGTCGCGAGGAAATCGAGGCGGAAGCGGTCGAACAGCGCGCGCGGGCGATAGGCGTCGGTCGCCAGCGCTTCGTTGATGCGGTCATAATAGAGATCGGCCGTGGCGCCTTCGAGCGCGATGTCGAAGCCGAACACCTCGGCAAAGACATGGTCGAGCCACATGCGCGACGGCGTGCCGCGGAACAGGTAATAATGCTCGGCGAAAATGCGCCACGCCGCACGCGGATCGGTCGCCGGCACGCCAGCCTTGCTGGGCACGCGGAGATCGTCGAGCGCGATCCCCTGCGAATAGAGCATGCGATAGATATAATGGTCGGGCGCGAGCAGCAGCTCGGTCGCGTTCGACCAATTGGCATTTGTGGCGAACCAGCGCGGATCAGTGTGCCCGTGCGGGCTGATGATCGGCAGGTCCGCCACCTGCGCGTAGAGCGTGCGCGCGATGCCGCGCGTGCGATCCTCGGCGGGGAAGAGACGGTCCGGATCTAGCGTCAAGGGCTTGGACATGGATGTTCCTTACGCCTCGGCGGGTTCGCGCGTGAGGGTGTTCACAATGATGGCGAGAATGGCCACCGCCGCACAGACGCCGAGCATCGCGTAATAGCTGGGCGGTTGGAAACACGGGGTGGTCGGCCCCATCCACACCGGGATGCAGCCCGCGGTGTTCTTGCCCGAGACCAGGAAGATCAGCGCGCCGACCAGACCGGCGAGGACAGCGACGATCACCGCCCAGGGCGTGGAGCGGCGGAACCGCTCGACCCGCGCCAGCCGTGGCGAGAGCAGGTGTACCGACAGGATGGCGAGGAAATACGCGCCGCCCGCCGCGATGAACATCGGCGCATAGCTGCCCACCCGATCGAGAATGTCGCCCGAATATTTGGAGAACAGCGCGCCGCCGATGGCGCCCATCGTCCCGCCGATGCCGATCACCGCCCCCACTGCGAAGCGCGGGAAGGTGTCCGACGGCAGCGTATAGAGATTGGCCGAGAAGCCCTGGTGCGCGGCGGCAGCGATGCCGATGATCAGCACGCTGGCCCAGAGGTTGGGCACCGAAGTGGCGAACACCACCGGCAGCACGCAGAAGGCGCAGATCAGCATGGTCAGCTTGCGCGCCTTGTTGACGCTCATGCCCGATTTCATCAGCCGGCCCGAGAGCCAGCCGCCGGCGACGCTGCCCACGTCCGAGATCAGGTAGATGCCGCCCAGCGCCAGCGCGGCGGTGGGGGTCGACCAGGTCTTGAGGTCGAGGCCATATTGCGCGCCGAGATAGCCGGGCAGCCAGAACAGGTAGAACCACCAGATCGGATCGATGAAGAACTTGCCGAGCGCGAAGGCCCAGGTCTCACGCTGGGCGAGGAGGCGCAGCCAGAGGCCGGGAGTGCGGACCTCGGGATCGGCGGGGTCCTGGGTGATGTGGGCGAGCTCGGCCGAGCCTACCTTGTGATGGGTGGCGGGATTGTCGCGGTAGAAGACCAGCCAGGCGACCAGCCAGGCCGCGCCGAACACGCCGGTGACGATGAAGGTCATCCGCCAGCCGATCGCCGGGACCAGCGCGAAGCAGAGGAGCGGCGCGGCGATCGCGCCGACATTGGCGCCGGCGTTGAAGATGCCGACCGCGAAGGCGCGTTCCTTTTGCGGGAACCAGGTGGTCACCGATTTCACGCCGGCGGGGAAGTTGCCGGATTCGCCGATGCCCAGCGAGAAGCGGGCGAGCGCGAACTGCGTGACGCTGTACGCGCCGCCATGCGCCATGTGGGCGATCGTCCAGATGACCACGGCGGCGGCATAGCCCAGCCGTGCGCCGATCGCGTCGACCACCTTGCCGAAGCCGAGATAGCCGATCGCATAGGCGACCTGGAACCACACGACGATGTCGGCATAGCTGCGCTCGTCGAGCCCCAATGCGGGGTCGTCCATCATCGTGGGCTTCAGCAGCCCGATCATCTGCCGATCGATATAGTTGATCGCCGTCGCGGCGAACAACAGCGCGACGATCACCCAGCGATAGCGCCCTATCCGCTGGGCCGCATCCGCGACGATCGTATTTCCGGGTCCCGCCATGTCCTCTCCAAACCTTCTATCTTGCTTCAGACCCGGCTTTGCCGGTGATGCTGCAGCGTACCTGGTAGTCGGTGCCGAACCGAGCCTCCACCGCGGCACCGACTGCGACCTGATGGACGCCGGTGACGGCACCCGTTGAGATCCACTGTCCCTTGGCCAGTGGCAAGCCCCGTTGCGCGGCAAGCTCGAACAGGAAGCGTACGGCGCCGAACGGACCGTCGAGCATCCCGCGCGCCGTGCCGGTGCCGGCGACCTCGCCATCGATGGTGAGCGTGATCGGCCAGTCGTGGACGTCAGCGTCGCGCGGGACCGCGGGCCCGATCACCAGGCCGTTATTGTTGCCGAAGTCGGACACGGTGACCGCCGGGCCGTGATCGTTGATCCCGGGAAAGGGCGAGCTGGCGACTTCGATGCCGACATGGATCACGTCGACATGCGCGGCGGCGGCCTCGTTGGTCCAGGCGCGGTCGAAACTCTCGGGCAGGTCGCCGAGGCGCAACAGGAACTCGGCCTCCGCCGCGCCGAACCCGGTGGCGAAGATCGGCATAATGGGCACGTCGCCCGGGCCTGCCGCCTCGACAACGCTGTCTGCGAAGATCGGGCCGGCGAGACGGTTGGCGCCGTGCGCCTCGTCGAGCGGCGACGGGATCTTGCCGACCTTCCACCCGGCGACGCGGCCGCCGAACAAGGCGATGGCGCGCTCCTGGATGCCGTACGCCTGGTCGAGCGTTTCCGGCAGCGCGCCGGGATAGTCAGGCAGGGCGCCGCCGGTCTGGCGCGCATCCACGAATGCCTTGGCGATCCCATCCGCGGCAGCTTGGGCAGTCATGCAGTCTGGTTCCCTTCATGGTTCCTTGGCGTGGTCACAGGGTCACGCCCCGTTTCCACAGCGCGATCTCGCGCTCTTCATTGCGTTCGGCGGCGGTCGGCGTTCCCGAGGCGATCTGCGCGATGCGGGCGAGCAGCGCGTCGGTGGTGGCGTCGAGCCCCTGGTCGAGCACGGCGCCGGCGTCGAAGTCGATCCAGCCGGGCTTGCGCGCGGCGAGCGCCGTGTTGGAGGCGATCTTCACGGTTGGCACCGGGAAGCCGAGCGGCGTGCCGCGGCCGGTGGTGAACAGGATCACGGTGGCGCCGGCGGCCGACAGCGCGGTCGAGGACACCGCGTCGTTGCCGGGGGCTTCGAGCAGGGTCAGGCCGGTGCGGCGCAGGCGCTCGCCATAATGGAGCACGTCGGTGACGGTGGCGTGGCCGCCCTTCTGCACCGCGCCGAGCGACTTTTCCTCGAGCGTGGTGATGCCGCCGGCGATGTTGCCGGGGGACGGGTTCTCCGAGACCGGCTCGCCATGCGCAGTGAAATAGGCCTTGAAGCCGTTCACCAGCCCGACGATGCCGGTGAACACGGCTTCGTCGGCGGCGCGGTCCATCAGCATCTGCTCGGCGCCGAAGATCTCGGGGATCTCGGTGAGCACGGCGGTGCCGCCGGCTTCCGTGACCGCGTCGGCGATGCGGCCGACCAGCGGGTTGGCGGTGAGGCCGCTGAAGCCGTCCGAGCCGCCGCATTTGACGCCTACCACCAGCTTCGAGAGCGGCAGCGGCTCGCGCCGCGCCTGGGCGGCGATCGCGACGAGTTCGTCGATCGCGGCGAGGCCGGCGGCGATCTCGTCGTCCGCGAACTGCGCGGCGACGTGGCGGATGCGCGCGTGGCGCTCGGGCGGGATGGCCGCGAGCAGGCCGTCGAGCTGGTTGTTCTCGCAGCCCAGCCCGACCAGCAGCACACCGCCGGCATTGGGATGGCTGGCGAGCGCGGCGATCATGTCGCGGGTGGCGTGGAGGTCGTCGCCGAGCTGCGAGCAGCCGAACGGGTGGGTGAAGGCATAGACGCCGTCGACCTTGCCGGCATGCTTCGCGTGGGCGGCGGCAGCGATCTTGTGCGCGGTGCGGCCGACGCAGCCGACGCTGGGGAGGACCCAGATCTCGTTGCGAGTGGCGGCGCGGCCGTCTTCGCGGAGATAGCCGTTGAAGGTGAGACCTTCTTCTCCCTCTCTCCGCTCGCGGGGAGAGGGTTGGGGAGAGGGGGATTCTTCTTTAGCCGGATCGCTTGGGGAGAGTTCCCCTCTCCCCGGCCCTCTCCCCTGAAGGGGAGAGGGAGATTGGTTGTACGTGTAGTTGCCGTGGGCACCCAGCGCAGTGGCGACATTGTGGGTGTGGACGTGGTCGCCTTGAGCGATGGCCTGCGTAGCGACGCCGATCGGGAAGCCGAACTTCAGGACCGGGTCGCCTGCCGACACTGCCGCGACCGCCAGTTTGTGGCCGTGGGGGATGTCGTCGCGAAGGACGATTTCGGCGCCTTCCACCGACACGCATTCGCCGGCCGACAGCGCGCGCAGGGCCGTGGCGACGTGGTCGCGAGGGTCGATGCGGTGGGCGGCCTTGGTCATGACGGGTCGTGAACTCGGTACAAGCCACCGCAGGCGGTGGCGAAAGTGAGGCCGGCCGGCACGAATGCCGGCCAGCCCGGAGGCGAGCATCGGCGGCGAGGGGTGCCGCCCATGCTTAGAAGCGGAACCGGACGCCGCCGTAGAACTGGCGGCCGGTGCGGTGGTAAAGCACGACCTGGTTGTCCTGGTCGATGTAGAAGTCCTGCGGCTCGTCGGTGAGGTTGATCGCCTCGACGCTGAGCGAGATGTTCTCGGTGAGCTTGAGCGAGGCCGAGGCGTCGAAGTTGAGCGTTTCGTTGACGCCCTCCTCGGTGCTCTGCTCGCGGGCGCCGCCGGCAAAGGCAGTCAGATAGCCCGAGCGGTAGGTGACCGAGCCGCGCAGGCTGAACACCTTGTCCTCATAGAACAGCGTGCCGTTGGCGGACTTTTCGGACAAATTGGTCAGCGGGCCGACGATAGGGGGCGCGTTGCCGCCGCCATAGCCGGGATAGCTGAGCTCGGCCTTCACCTGGGTGTAGTTGGCGAGAAGGCCCATATTGGCGAGGAAGCCCGGCAGGAAGGTCAGCTGGTGCTGATAATTGACTTCGAAGCCGCGCAGGGTGCCGCCCTGCCCGTTCACCGTGCGGGTGTAGTTGAAGATGTCGGTGGGCGCGACGCCGGTGCCGGTGAGCAGATCGGCGGGCAGGCCGAGCTCGGTGAAGGGCACCTGGACGGTGACGCTGGTGCCCGACAGCGTGCTGATCCGCTTTTCGAAATAGCCGAGCGAGATCAGCGAACCCTTGGAGAAATACCATTCGGCCGACGCGTCGATGTTGGTCGCCTCGGTTGGGTCGAGATACGGGTTGCCGGTCGAATAGCCGCGGTTCGAGGCCTGGGCAGTGAACGAGCCGCCGGGCGACAGCGTGCCGAGGCCCGGGCGGGTGATCACCTTGGCCACGCCGAAGCGCAGCAGGAACTCGGGGGTGATTTCGCCGACCAAATTGAACGAGGGCAGCCAATAGTCATAGTCGCGCTCGACCTCGAGCCGCTCGATCCCGCCATTGACCGCGGCGTATCCGCCCGAATTCTGGTGGGTGGTGACGTAGCGCATGCCGGCGTCGCCGCGCAGGGTCATGCCGCTGCCCAGGGGAATGGTGAAGTTCGCCTGGAAGAAGGCGGCCTTTTCGGTTTCCTCGACATCGACGAAGGACGAGCGCGCGTTGGTGTTCTCGACCCCGCCCAAGCGGAAGTCGACATTGGTGCCGTTGATGTTCTGGACGCAGTTGCAATAGATGCCGAGCGTGTCGACGAAGGCGCCGAAGTTCGGGATGATGTAGCCGCCGCCGCGCGAAGGATCGCCGGTGACGCCGTCGAGCACGGTAGTGAGGCTGGCGACCTGCGTGGCGGTGAGCGTCGGCACCTGGGTCTCGGCGACCAGGCGGCGCTGCTCGCTGCCGCTATAGCTGAACTTGCGCCACTCGAGGCCGCCCTTGAAGGTGAGCGAATCCGGCACGACGTCCCAGTCGAGCATCGCCTTGCCGGTGCGGTATTTGTTGCTGGCGGCCTGGGGGCGGATGCGGATGTCCGACGAGCCGTTGATCATCGACCAGCTTGCCGCGCTGGCGACGTCGAAGCCCCAGTTCATCACCGGCTCGCGGTCGTTGTCGCGATAATCCCAGGAGAAGCCGTCCGAGTTCAGGCGATCGAGGGTGATTGTGGTCTGGATCGGGTTCTTGAAGTCCGACTTGGCATAGCCGCCATAGAGCGTGCCGCGCAGGCGATCCGAGAACTCCTGCGTGAGCGTGCCGGTATATTGCTGGAACTCGGTCTCCAGCTTGTCCATGCGCGATTCGACCCGCATGTCGACATCGTCGAACACGCCGTAGACGAGTTCGTTCTGGTCGTTGACTTCGCCGTCGCGGATGATCGTCTGGGGCTTGCCGGTGGCGCCGGTGCGGCTGAACGAGATCGCCTCGAGATAATTCTCGGTGCGGGTGGTCTTGGAGTTGGAATAGAGCCCGTCGAAGGTGAGCAAGGTGGTTTCGCTCGGGCGGAACTGGAGCGAGCCGGTGACGCCGAGGCGCTTGAGATCATACTGCCAGGTGTCGTAGCGCGGGATGCGCGGGTGGTAGATCAGGTCGTCCCAGTTGCTGCCGTTGTTGGCGGGCGTGCGGTTGATCTGCGCTAGCGTGTAGCCGGGCAGCGTCGAGGCGGCGTTGAACCCGCCGTTGACGCCGGTGGGGTTCCAGCGGACGGTGGAGTGGCCTTCTTCGCGGACCTTGCGCTCCGAATAGGCGGCGGAAAGCAGGGCGCCGACGGTTTCGCCGTCATTATGCCAGCTGAGCAGCCCGGCGACGCGCGGCGTGACCTTCCTGGCCAGATCGTTCCAGCCGGCCTGGGCCGAGGCCGCGACGACGAAATTGTCCTTGTAATCGAACGGGCGCGCGGTCTGGAGATCGACGGTGGCGCCGAGCGAGCCTTCCTCGATGTCGGCCGAGGCGGTCTTGCGCACGGTGATCGAGTTGAACAGTTCGGAGGCGAAGACGTTGAAGTCGAAGCCGCGGCCGCGGTTGACGCCGCCGCCGGCGTCCGAGCTGCCGGTGGTCGCGATCGCTTCCATGCCGTTGATGCGGACGCGGGTGAAAGTGGGGCCGAGGCCGCGGACCGAGATGCTGCGACCCTCGCCACCGTCGCGGGCGATGGCGACGCCGGGGACGCGCTGGATCGATTCGGCCAGGTTGTTGTCGGGGAATTTGGCGATGTCATCGGCCTTGATGACGTCGACCACGCCCGAGGCCAGGCGCTTGTCGGTCAGCGCGGCGCTGATGCTTTCGCGGAAGCCGGTGACGACGATCTCGTCCCCCTCGGCCGCGCCGGCGACGGGCGTGGCGTCCTGCGGCTGCGGATCGTTGACCGCGGCCGGCGGCACGTCCTGCGCGGATGCGGCGGCGGGGAAGAGCCCGGCAAGCGACAGCGCCAGTACCGAAACCCCTGCCCTGCTGGTGTGGAACCCTTTCGTCATTTCAGACCTCCTCTCGAAACACCCCCTCCCTGTTTGCCGGGATGGTGGGCTGACCTGCATGCTACCGGTGTCAGCTTAGCGCGTCAACGCCTGCCACGGGCTTGCCGTTGACGCGGACATTGTCGAGGCGGAGCCCCTGGGTATGGCGGACGATGCTCGGCTGGGTGACGCCGTCGAAGCTGCAATCGCGAAGCGTGATGCCGGTGACCGGCGCGCCGGGAAGCCCCTGGCTGTCGATCACGCGCAGCGCATTGGCGGCACGCAGCCGCTCGACCACGACGTTGCGCAGCTTGGGCACGAAGCGGCCCTTGGCGCCCTCTTCATAATTGAAGTCGCACGTGATCGCAGCGCGGCTGACCTGGCCGACCTGGATGTCGCGATAATAGAAATTCTCGAGCAGCCCGCCACGCAGCGCGTTGTTCTTGAAGCGGATCGCATACCAGAGATCGGGGCTGTCCATCACGCAGCGTTCGGCGAATATCCAGCGCGCGCCGCCCGAGATCTGCGAGCCCACGACGACGCCGCCATGGCCTTCCTTCATCCGGCAATCGCGGATCAGGATGTTCTGCGCCGGCTTGGCGAGGCGGCGGCCATCCTCGTTGCGGCCCGAATTGACGGCGATGCAATCGTCGCCGGTATCGAAGGTGCAGCCTTCGATCAGCGCGCCGTCGACCGATTCGGGATCGCAGCCGTCATTGTTCGGGCCATGGCCGAGCACGTCGACGCCCCGGACGATCAGATTGCGGCACAGCACGGGATGGATCTGCCAGAAAGGCGAGCCGCGCAGCTTGACGCCTTCGATCAGGACATTGTCGCAGTCATAGGGCTGGACGAAAGCGGGGCGGAGGAAGTGGCCGTCGCCGAAGACGCGCTTTTCGACCGGCACGCGATCCTCGGCCATCTGGAACAGCACCGCTCGGCTCTTGCGCTGGTCGGGCATGCCCTCTTTCCAGCCATGGTTCGCCGTGCCGCCCCAAGGGCCCTTCCACGCCCACCAATGCTGCGCGCTGCCCTGGCCGTCGAGCGTGCCCGAGCCGGTGATCGCGATATTCCGCTGGCGATAGGCATAGACGAAGGGCGAATAGTTCATGAGCTCGATCCCCTCCCACCGCGTGAACACGATGGGATAATCGGCGGGGTTGGTGCTGAAGAGGAGCGTGGCGCCTTCGGAAAGATGGAGGTTCACGTTCGACTTCAAATGCACCGCGCCGGTGAGGAAGCGGCCGGCAGGGATGACCACCCTGCCCCCGCCCGCCTTGGTGCACGCCTCGATCGCGCGGGCGATCGCCTGGGTGTTGAGGGTAGTGCCATCGCCGCGTGCGCCGAATTGCGTGATGGCAAAGTCCCGGGCCGGAAAGCTGGGGGCGCGCGCGTTGCGGGCGATGTCGGCGGCGCGTGCCCAGGGGGCCGCGGGTGCGGCGAGCGCGCCGGGCGTGATGGCGGCGGCGGTGCCGAGGCCGGCATAGCGCAGCAGGTCGCGGCGGGAGGGCTGGATCAGCATGGCAGGTTCTTCCCGGATCAGGCGTGAGTCATGCGCGGCGGCATGGGAACGGGATCGGCGCGAGTCGGCATTGCCGGCAGGTTCGGGCGGTCGAGCCCGGTGACGAGATCGGCGATCTTCACCGGCATGCCGGTGCGGAAGCACTGGTTGGCGGCGATGCCGATCAATGCCGATGCGGCGCCGCCGCGCTGATCGGCGGCGCGCATAGTTGGATCGGGCGCGGGCGTGCCGAAGATGTCGTTGAGCATCACTGCGTCACCGCCCGAATGGCTGCCGGCGCCGGTGCGCGGCGTGATCTCGCCAGGCTGGCCGCGCAACGGGATGATGCGGGTGGTGGCGCGGTCAGGGGCTTCGTCGGCGTTGTTGGCGCCGGCAGTGCCGCCGGATTCGACCAACGAATGCTCCAGCCGGCCTTTCGTACCGTTGAAGGCGACGTGATAGCCTTCCCAGGCATTGCAGGCGTTGAGCGAATAGCTGAGCGTCGCGCCGGTATCGTAGCCGACGACGACGTTCATCGTGTCCTCGATGCTGATCTCTTCGCGCCACACGCACTGGTCGCGGTGGTAGCCGTCATAGCGCTCGTTATCGAGGTAGAGCGCCTTGAGCCCAGCGTCGGCGGCGATGTCGAGATAGAAGCTGCACTTCGCCTTTTCGGGGCAGGTCAGGCAGCGCTGGTGCGGGCCCTGGAGGCCGAGGCGCCGGGCCATGGCGGGGGTGTAGAATTCGCGCTTGCCGACCGCGGTGACGCTGACCGGCATCGCCGAGAGCCACCAGTTGACCAGGTCGAAATGGTGGGTGGCCTTGTGGACCATCAGCCCGCCCGACATCGCCTTGTTCGAATGCCAGCGGCGGAAATAATCGGCGCCGTGCACGGTGTTGAGCAGCCAGGAGAAGTCGACCGAGAGCACGTCGCCGATCTCGCCGGCCATCAGCAGCTCCTTCACCTGGGTGCGGAACGGCGAGTAGCGATAGTTGAAGGTGACGCGGACCTGGCGGCCGTTGCGGCGGCAGGCGTCGAGGATACGCTGCGCCTTGGACGCGTCGGTGGTCATCGGCTTTTCGGTGATGACGTCGAGGCCGGCTTCGAGGCCGCGGACGATATAGTCGTCGTGGAGCGCATCGGGCACGGTGACGATGAGGCCGTCGAGATTGCCCTCGCGGACCATCTTGTCGAAGTCGGTGTGGAGGTAGCTTGCCGGGGCCTTGGCGCCGGCCTGGCGGGCGCGGCGGGCGACATAGGCGGCGCGGCCCGGGTTGGTGTCGCAGATCGCGACGAGTTCGGCGGTATCCTTGTGCGGGCCCCAGATCGCGTCCTGGTACATGCGCGAGCGGCTGCCGACGCCGACGATGGCATAGCGCTTGCGGGTGGCGGCGGCCTGGACGCCGATGGGCGCGGCCATGGCGGCGGCGCCTGCGACGACTGTGGCCATCAGGCCGCGACGGTCGATCCCGTTGCCTTCGTGCATATCGCTCTCCTGCTTGGGTCCCGCGGCTTCGTGGCTGCGTGTGACACCGGTATCTAAGGTGTCTCGGTTTTGATTTGGGATCAAGGGGTTTTGGTTCACGCGAAGGCGCGAAGGTCGCGAAGAGATTGTAGAAGAAGAGAGGGGTTCACGCGGAGGCGCGGAGGCGCAGAGGGGTTCGGCCGCCGCGTCAGCGGCAGGAGACTCGACCGCGCAGCTTTATGGGCCGCTGACGCGGCGGGAGGCGGCGCCCCAGGCACTTGTCTCTGCGCCTCTGCGCGAACCTCTTCCTTCTTCGCGCCTTTGCGCCTTCGCGTGAGATGGGAGGGGCCGGAGTCGAGAGTTCGTTGCACTTCCCCCTCTCCCCAGCCCTCTCCCCGCCAGCGGGGAGAGGGAGAAGAAGGGTTAGCGCCTTTCTGCCTCCAGCGCTTTGATCAGGGCGGACATGTTGGCGATGTAGTGGGCCAGGCTGATGCCTTCGACCGGGTGTTCGGCGAGGTAGGGGGAGGTGTCGCTGGCGTCGCCGACGCGGGTGGTGCGGAAGTCGCCGGGGGCCGGAGTGGGCGAGCCGGGGCCGATATAGGGGTTGCTGGTGGCGGTGAGCTTGGCGGGCCACCAGCCTTCGCGGTTGAGGGTGCGGATGATGTCGCGCGGGGTGGTCGGGCCCGAGGCGTTGAGGTCGGAGCCGGCGTCGAGTTCGGTCACCCAGTAGCGCGGCAGCGGCACGGCTTCGCGCGCGTGGAGCGGCGATTTTGCGGCGAGCTGGGCGCCGGGGGTGGCCTTCAGCGCTTCGTATTCGCGGCGGAGCTTCGCCACGTCGATGGCGCGGAAGCTGGAATAATGGCCGAGCGTCGCCTGCGGGTCGTGGTCCCAATAATACGCGCCGTTGACGACGTTCGAGCCGCGGCGGTGGATGTAGAGCGGCTGATTGGTGCCCAGTTCGATGAAGGTCGGGAAGGCGCGGTTGTTCTTCACCTGATCGGCGGGGAGGCGGACGCTTTCGAGCCAGTCGAGCGCTTCGGGGATGCGCGCGAGGAACTTGGTGTCGCCGGTCATCCGGTAGAAGCTCATCAGCGCGCGAAGATTGTCGGCCGTGGTGTGCGTCGCCAGCGCCTTGGGCTCGTAGGTCCGCGCGCCGGCGGGCTGGAGGTCGGGGGTATATTGCAGCGCCCAGCCGGGCTGGGGCTGACCCTGCTGCGTGACCAGGAAGACGTTCATCGCGCGGTTGACCGCGTCGAGCACGCGGCGGTCGCCGAGCGCCTGGTAGCACATCACGAGGAACTTGATATTCTCCGAGGCGACATCGTCGTTGAAGGTGATGTAGCTTTGGTATTCGGGATAGCGCGGGTCATAGGGCCAGCGCTGCGGCCAGCCGCCGATCGGATATTGGCTGTCGAGGACGAAGGAGATCGCCTTGTCGAGCGCGGGGCGGTATTTGGGATCGCGCTTCTCGACATAGAGGCGCAGCAGGAACTGCATCGCTTCGGACGAGCCGGCATCGTCGAAGGTCGCATTGTCGGAATAATGCTGGAATTCCTCCATCCGCCAGGCGTTCTTGCCGACGGTTTCGTACCAGTCCTTGGTCGCTTCCTCGCCGGCGAAATCGACGAAATAGTTCCAGCCGCCCGAACGATGCTGGCCCCAGATCAGCGCGCCGGCGACCTTTTCGGCGGCCTGGTAATAATAATCGTCGCCCGTGGCGTGATACGCGTCGAGATAGACATTGCCCATCGTCGCAGTGCCGGGGGGCTGGATCCAGATCATCGACGGGCGCGCCTCGATCTCGCCCCAGCGGCGCGAACCGTCCGGGAGATAGGCCCAGACATAGCCGCCATTGGTGGCGAGCTTTTCCACCATGAAGCTGGTGGCGCGGCGCATCGTGCGCTCGATCTCGGGACGGGTCTGGGCCTGGGCGGCGGGGGTGCCGGCAAGGAGCAGGAGCGCGGCGGCGGCGGTGCGGAGGATGGATTTCACGTGGTGATCCCGGTTTGGCGGAGCCAGTGGAGGAAGAGGTCGGGCCAATGCTCGACGCTTTTGCCCCGGGCGAGGCGCAGGCCGAAGCCGTGCCCGCCATCGGGGTAGAGATGGGTCTGGGTGGCGATGTTCTGCGCGCGCAGGCCCTCGCGGAGCATCAGGGTGTTGGCGACGGGCACCGAGGCGTCGTCCTCGGCATGGAGGAGGAAGCAGGGCGGCGCGTTCGCCGGCACATGGAGGTGCGGCGAATAGGCGCGCTCGGTCGCTGCCGTCGGGTTTTCGCCGAGCAGGTTCTTCCGCGAGCCCATATGCGCGGCGGGGGCGGCCATCGCGATGACCGGGTAGATCGGCGCGGCGGCATCGGGACGCGCGGAGAGCCGGTCGGCGGCGTCTCGCGGGGCATAGACTTGCGCATCGAAGCGGGTGAGCAGGCTGGCGCAGACATGGCCGCCGGCGGAGAAGCCCGTTGCCGCGACGCGGGCCGGATCGACGTGGTAGCGCGGGGCGTGGTGGCGGATGAGGCGGAGCGCGCGCTGCGCGTCGGCGAGCGGCACGTCGGCGCCGTTCGCCCAGCCCTGATGTGGCAGGCGATAGAAAAGGACGAAGGCGGTGATGCCCTGCGCGGCGAGCAGGCGGGCCATTTCATAGCCCTCCTTGTCGACGACGACCCAGCTATAGCCGCCGCCCGGCGTGATCAGGACCGCGGCGCCATTGGGGCTCTTCGGGCGGAACACGGCCATGCGCGGGCGGGTGATGCCGGTGACGAAGCGGTCGTTATAGGCCGGGTCCTTGCTGCGCTCGGTAGTGACTTCGCTCTGGGGCGAGTTGGGGACCGGGGGCGTGGGCCAGAGGTCGATCGTCTCGGTGGAATCGGCGAGGGTCAGCGGGCGGGCGCCCTGCCCTGCGGCTGGCGGCGCGGTCTGGGCGAGTGCGTGCGGCGCGACGCCCGCGACTGCCAGGCCGGCGAGCAGCGCGGTTCTTCGATCCATGTCCTTGTGCATCCCGCTCTCCTGTGACGCGCCTCTGTGGACGCTGACACCGGTGCCAAGCTGCCTTGGTTTTCCCGTTGGATCAAGCGGGTAGTTTGATTCACGCGAAGGCGCGAAGTGCGCGAAGGGTAGAAGAAGGTAGAGGTTCGCGCAGAGGCGCGGAGGCGCAGAGAGAAGGGCTTGCGGTGCGGTCGGGAGACTATCGCACACACTCGGCTTTGGAGACGCGCCAAGATTTCTGCCGCTGCGCGGCTTCTTCTGCTCTCTGCGCCTCTGCGCCTCTGCGCGAACCTCTTCTTCGCGAGCTTCGCGCCTTCGCGTGAACCGAATCAGCGCGTGCAGGACATCAGGGTCTGGGCGTCCTGCGAGTCGACCTTGCTCCCCTGCTTCACCTGGTAGAGTTGGGGCCAGCGCTTGCCGGTGACGAACAGGCGCTTGGCCTTGGCGTCATAGGCGATGCCGTTGGCGACGTCGTCGATGCCGCGGGTCTGGGGGCCGAGCGCGCCGACGTCGAGGAAGCTCTGGACGTGGCCGGTCTTGGGATCGATGCGCGCGACGAGGTTGGTCTGCCAGATATTGGCGTAGATCTGGCCGTCGATCCATTCGAGCTCGTTGAGCTTGGCGACCGGGCAGCCATTGGCAGTGACGGCGAGCGTGCTCTTGGGCGCCAGCGTCTCGGGATCGAGGAAGCGCAGGGTCGAGGTGCCGTCGCTCAGGATGATCGACTCGCCATTCTGAGTCATGCCCCAGCCCTCGCCGGTGTAGGAGAAGTTGCCGCGCGGGGCGAGATCGTCGAGGCCGTAGATGAAGCCGGCCTGGTCCTTCCAGGTGACCTGGTAGAGCCGATCCTTCCAGGCGACGATGCCTTCGCCGAAATAAGGCGAGGGAAGCTGGTCTTCCTGCAGGACCTCGCCGGTTTCTAACTTCACCTTGCGAATGCCCGAGCTGCCTTCCTCGCCGGTGCCCTCGTAGAGCAAGCCGTTGTGGAAGAAGAGGCCTTCGGTGAAGGCCTGCGGATCGTGCTTGAAGGTGGCGACGGTCTCGACGCCGTAGACGGGAACGCCGCCGGGGGTGCGGGCGAACAGGAACCAGCCTGCGCCGAGGAGCACGAGAGCGGCGAGCACGAGGAGGATGCGCTTCATGCCAGCGGCTTAGGCCAGCGGAGTGGCGGGCGTAAAGCCGGGGCCTGCACGGTTTCTGCACGACCTCTCCTTGGCGGGCGCGCATCGGGCTGGATGGGCGGAGTGCAGAAGGCTTGCCGATGATCGGGAGGTTTCGAATGGGCGTGCGGTTCAGTTTCTGGGTCAAGGTGCTGGTGCTGGTGGCGGCGATGGTGGCCGCCGACCTGCTGGTGGGTGAAGTGGGATCGTGGCTGGGCGGCGCGATGCTCGCCTGGGCGGTGGCGCTGTTCGTGGTGCGGCCGGCGGTGCGGCGCGGGGCGGCGGTGTGGGCGCTGGCGGCGGCGGGCGGGTTCGCGCTGGTGCTGGCCTATGATCCCGGGCCGCTGGCCTGGCTGATGTTCTGGGCGAGCCTGTCGATGGCGGCGCTGATGCCGCGGGCGGGCGGCTTCGACGATGCGTGGCGCTGGGGTGTGCGGCTGGCGGCGCAGGGCGCGAGCGGGCCGTTCGCGCCGGTACTCGACCTGGGGCGGCTGTTGCGGTTGCGCGGACGCGGGCGGCCGGTGAAGCTGGTGGCGACGCTGGTGCTGCCGCTGGCGATGACGGCGCTGTTCGTGGCGCTGTTCGCCAATGCCAATCCGCTGATCGAGAGGGCGCTGCACGGGATCACCATTCCTTCCGTCGAGCGGATCGTGCTGTGGGGGTTCGTGGCGGTGCTGGTATGGCCGAGCTTGCGGCCGCGCGCGTTCGCGACGCGGATCGCGCACGTGCTCCCCAAGATGACGGTGACGCTGCCGGGGACGTCGGCGGCGTCGGTGCTGGTGTCGCTGGCGTTGTTCAACCTGGTGTTCGCGGTGCAGAACGGGCTCGACCTCGCGTTTTTGTGGAGCGGCGCGCCGCTGCCCGAGGGCATGACGCTGGCCGCCTATGCGCATCGTGGCGCCTATCCCCTGATCGTCACTGCGCTGCTGGCCGGCGTGTTCGTGCTGGGAACGCTGAAGCCCGGATCGGCGACCGCGGAGAACCCGCTGATCCGCCGGCTGGTGGTGCTGTGGGTCGCGCAGAACCTGTTGCTGGTGGCATCGAGCGCGCTGCGCACGGTCGACTATATCGAAATATACATGCTCACCGCGTGGCGGATCGCGGCGCTGGCGTGGATGGCGCTGGTCGCGCTGGGGCTGGTGCTGATCTGCTGGCGGATGCTCAGGGCCAAGAGCGCAGCATGGCTGATCAACGCCAATGCGCTGGCGGCCGTGCTGGTGCTGAGCGCGGCGACGATCGTCGACCTGGATGCCGTTTCCGCCAAGTGGAACGTGCGGCATGCCCGCGAGGTGGGCGGCAAGGCCGTGCCGCTCGACCTGTGCCAGATGCGGTGGATGGGCAGCGCCGCGCTGGTGCCGCTGATCGATCTGGAGGCACGGCCCCTGGCGCCCGAGTTCCGCGCGCGCGTGCAGGCAGTACGCCAGGAAATCCTGCCGAACCTGGAGCGCGAGCAGGCGGACTGGCATAGCTGGACGATGCGCGGGCAGCAGCGGCTGGCGCGGGCGCGCACGCTGATCGGAGCCGCCCCCGTCGGACCGGCTTCGCTGCCCGCCGGCGCCCATCGCGGCTGCGACGGCGCCGTCGTGCTGCCGCAAGCGGCACCTGCGCCCTTGACCCCGGAGCCACGGCAGTGATCCTGTGCCCCATGCCGCGCACCATCCTTGTCGCCGACGACGATCCGCATATCCGCCAGCTGCTGGTGTTCGCGCTGGCCAAGGCCGGGCTCGGCACGCTGGAGGCGGCGGATGGCGAGGAAGCGCTGGCGGTTGCCGAGGCGCAGGCGCCCGACCTGATCGTGCTCGACATCAACATGCCGCGGATGGACGGGCTGGAGGTGTGCCGGCGGCTGCGCGCGCAGGGCGAAGTGCCGATCCTGTTCCTGTCGTCGCGCGACGACGAGATCGATCGCATCCTGGGTATCGAGCTGGGCGCCGACGATTACGTCACCAAGCCGTTTTCCCCGCGCGAAGTGGTGGCGCGGGTGATGGCGATCCTGCGCCGCGTCGCGGGACGGCCGCCGCAGGTGGAGCAGGCCACCTCCACCATCCGCCACGGGCAATTGGCGCTCGACCCAGAGGGTTGGCAGGCGAGCTGGGCGGGTACGCCGGTGACGCTCACCGCGACCGAGTTCGGCATCTTGCGCACGCTGGCGGTGATGCCGGCCAAGGTGTTCAGCCGCGACGCGATCATCGATCGGCTGCGCGGGCCCGGCTTCGCAGTGACCGACCGGACGATCGACAGCCATGTGCGCAACCTGCGCGCCAAGTTCGGGCAGGTCGGGTGCCAGGACATCGTCGAGACGCGCGCGGGCATCGGCTATCGCATCGGCGCATGCGCGGGCTGATCGAGGCGCTGAAGGCGGGGACGCTTGTCGAGGCGCTCAAAGCGCCTGTGCGCCGGCACTGGCCACGGCTGCGGCTGCGCACGCTGCTGCTGGTGACGTTCGTGTTCGTCGCGGCGCTGCCCGGCATCGGCGCGCTGTTCCTGCGGGTGTATGAGAACACGCTGGTGCGCCAGACCGAGGCCGAGCTGATCGCGCAGAGCGCGGCACTGTCGGCGGCAGTCGGCGCGGCCTGGCCGGGCGCGCGCGAGATCCGGGTGGTGCCGCCGGCGCGTGGCTATGGCGATCCAGACATGGCCGGCGGGGCCCTGTCGACGATCGATTTGCGCTCGACTAAGGTGCTGCCGGAGCGCCCTGCCCCGCTTGCGGTTGCCGGCGGCGCGAGTGCCGAGGCACGGGCGGCGGCGGTGCGGGCGGCGCCGGTGCTGCGGGTGACGGCGGGGACGACGCTGGCGTCGATCCGGCTGCTCGACGCCGGTGGGCGGGTGCTGCTCGGGCCCGAGGCCGGAAAGGTCTATTCGGGTGTCGCGGAGATCGACGCGGCGCGCGCCGGCGCGCCGGCCACGGTGCTGCGGCGCAATGGCGATTATCGCCCGCGCTATCGGCTGGAATGGCTGAGCCGGGCATCGGACCTGCGCATCCACCATGCCGCACCGGTGGTGGTGAACGGGCGGACGGTCGCGGTGCTGCTGCTGTCGCGCTCGCCGCGCGCGCTGTTTCGCGGGTTGTACGAGGATCGCGGCAAGATCCTGTTCGGGATCGCGGCGATCTTTGCCGCGCTGGTGGTGCTGAGCGGATTGTTGTCGCGCGGCATCGTCCGGCCGATCGAGGCGCTGAGCGAGGCGACGCGGGCGGTGGCGCGCGGCGGTGGCCAGGTGCCCGACGTGCCGCGCACCGCCGCGACCGAGATCCAGGCGCTCTATGCCGACTTTGCGACCATGGCGGCGGCGATCGAGCAGCGTTCCCGCTACCTGCGCGACTTCGCCCATGCGGTGAGCCACGAGTTCAAGACGCCATTGGCGGGCAT
The DNA here is from genome assembly GCF_021513175.1 of Sphingomonas sp. S2-65. NCBI lineage: Bacteria > Pseudomonadati > Pseudomonadota > Alphaproteobacteria > Sphingomonadales > Sphingomonadaceae > Sphingomonas > Sphingomonas sp. S2-65. The sequence goes on from NZ_CP090953.1 coordinate 1,716,976, forward strand.
CCGCGGGGCGATCGAGATCCTGGAGGATCATCACGAGGGCATGGCGCCGGCGGATCGGCGGCGGTTCCTGGCGAACATCGATGCCGACGCCGGACGGCTGACGCTGCTGGTGCAGCGGCTGCTGGAACTGGCGCGGGCCGATGTGGCGGGGCGCGACGCGGGCGCGATCAGCGACGTGCGGCTGATCCTCGCGCGGGTTGCGGACGCGCTGGGCGGGCGCGGGTTGCGCGTCGAAATCGAGGCGCCCGAGGGGTTGGTGGCGGCGGCAGTGCAGGCGGCGAGCCTGGAGGCGATCCTGACCGGTCTGGTGGAGAATGGCCGCCAGGCTGGGGCTGGGCAGGTGCGGCTGGTTGCGCGCAAGGAGGCCGGGTTCGTGGTGCTGGAGGTGGCGGACGACGGATCGGGGATACCGGCGGCGGATCGGGCGCGCGTGTTCGAGCCGTTCTTCACCAGCCGGAGGGCGTCCGGGGGGACGGGGTTGGGGCTGCCGATCGCGCGGTCGCTGCTGGAAGCGCAGGGGGGCAGCATCGCGCTGGCGGAGGATGGGCCGGGAACGCGGTTCGTGTTGCGGATACCGGTTGCGGGACCACCCTCTCCGTCACCCCGGCCTTGAGCCGGGGTCCCGCTTCTCCTCTGCTCCTTGCTTACCAGGGATGACGCCGAGAGTTGGTGGCGCCTAACCCTCACCCCTGCCCTCTCCCGCGGGCGGGAGAGGGGGAAGGAGGGGATTAGCGGCGGGTGGCCAGAGCTTTGGCGCGGGTTGCGGACGCGCTGGGCGAGTGCGGGTTGCGCGTCGAAATCGAGGCGCCCGAGAGGCTGGTGGCGGCGGGGTTCGTGTTGCGGATACCGGTTGCGGGACCACCCTCTCCGTCACCCCGGCCTTGAGCCGGGGTCCCGCTTCCCCTCTGTTCTTTGCTTACCAGGGATGAAGCCGAGAGTTGGTGGCGCCTAACCCTCACCCCGGCCCTCTCCCGCGAGCGGGAGAGGGGGAAGGAGGGGATTAGCGGCGGATGGCCAGAGCTTTGGCGCGGGTTGCGGATGCGCTGGGCGGGTGCGGGTTGCACGTCGAAATCGAGGCGCCCGAGAGGCTGGCGGCGGCGGGGTTCGTGTTGCGAATACCGGTTGTGGGACCATCCTCTCCGTCACCCCGGCCTTGAGCCGGGGTCCCGCTTCTCCTCTGTTCCTGGCTTGCCGGGGGTGAAGCCGAGAGTTGGTGGCACCCAACCCTCACCCCTGCCCTCTCCCGCGAGCAGGAGAGGGGGAAGGAGGGATCAGCGGCGGGTGGCCAGGGCTTTGCTGCGGGCCTTGGTCATGTCGACCCAGCATTGCGTGGTTACGACGCCGGACATGGTGCCGCCACGGTAACGGTCCCCCTTGGCCAGGCAGGTGCGGTCGCGCGATTTCAGCCAGGCGCGCTGTTCGGTGAGAAGCTTCTGGCGGGCGGCGGGCTTCAGCCTTGCCCGCAGCGCCGAATAGCGCGCGCTCATCGCCTTGTCGGCGACGCGGAGCTCGTGCGCGTTGCAGTGCTGCATGTCGAAGGTGGTGATGCACGATTTGGGCGCGGGATCCTGAAAGGCCGGGTTGGTCATGAAGTCGCCGGCGCTCTGCGCGGCGGCCGGGCCGGCCAGGAAGACAGTGGCCGCAAGGGCGATGGTGACGAAGCGGGTGTGGATCATGCGCGGAAAACTCCTTGCCGGCGAACGGGGGCGTGGATGCATAGCGCAGCATGGCTGGGCGCTGAACCATTCGCGACAGCCGGTGGTTCGCACAGCGATGGACCCGACGGACACGCATGCGCTGCACTTCACCCAGGCCGAACTGGCGGGGGCGCGCGCCTTCAACGCGAAGCTGGCGCGGATGCCGCGGTTCCGCATCCGCAATCGCTTCACCCCGCTGCTCTACCAGGGACTGCTGCGCGTGTCTCAGATCGGCGCGGACCGGCGATCCCGGCGGCACGGCGTGGCGGTCGAGACCCGTCGGGTCGGCTGGGGCGGGCATCAGGTCATGCTGCGTATCCTTCGGCCCGATGGACCGGTGCGCGGGGTGGTGCTCGACATCCATGGCGGCGGCTGGGCGATCGGCAATGCGGCGATGGACGACCAACTCAACCTGGGGCTGATCGCGGCGTGCGACGTGGCGGTGGTGTCGGTGGAGTATCGGCTGGTGCGGGCGGGGTCTCCGCTTCAGGCGGCGATGGACGACTGCTTTGCCGCGGCGATGTGGCTGGTGCGCGGTGAGCATGACTTCGCCGGGCTGCCGATCGTGCTGGTGGGGGAGTCGGCCGGCGGGCATTTGGGCGCGGCGACCTTGCAGCGCGTGCGGGACGAGACGGGCGGGCTGGCGCGGTTCGCCGGGGCGCTGCTCTATTACGGGGTATATGATCTGGCGGGATCAGCGAGCGTGCGTGCGGCGGGGCGGGACACGCTGGTGCTGGACGGGCCGGGCATGCTGGACGCGATGCGGCTGCTGACGCCGGGGATGAGCGATGCCGCGCGGCGGCGGGCGCCGCTGTCGCCGCTGTTCGGGGATCTGGCGGGGATGCCGTCGGCGTTGATGGTGGTGGGCGCGTTGGATCCGCTGCTCGACGATACGCTGGCGATGGCGGGACGCTGGGGCGAAGTGGCGTCGGTGGAGCTGCACCGGGTGCCCGAGGCGCCCCATGGGTTTGTTCGGTTTCCGACGCCGGTGGCGGCGAAGGTGCTGGCGCGGAGCCGGGACTGGGTGCGGGAGCGGTTGGCAGGGTTTGGTTCGCCCTGAAGCGGTTCCTTGGTGAAGACCGCAGCTCATTCCCCGTCATCCCGGCCTTGAGCCGGGATCCCGCTTCTTCTTCTGTGGGGCAAGGCAGCGGGACCCCGGCTCAAGGCCGGGGTGACGGAGGAAGAAGATAGGAGGCAAAAACCTCAGCGTTGCGGCAGATGATGGGAGTTTCCCCTCACCGTCCCTTGGTTTCCCACCAATAGCTGCCGCGCTTGGCGGTGCCGGTGGACACTTCGTTCAGCGTCTTTGCGTCGTACAGGCGGCCGCCGAGCATGACGCGCGAGACCTTGTCGCTGTTGCGGATGTCGGCGGTCGGATCGGCGTCGAGCACCACCAGGTCGGCCAACTTGCCGGGTTCGAGCGAGCCGATGTCGCGCGCCATGCCCAGCGACTGGGCGGGGACGATGGTGCCCGCGCGCAGCGCTTCGAGCGGCGTCATGCCGCCGCGGACGAACGACCATAGCTCCCAATGCGCGCCGATGCCGGCCTGTTGCCCGTGCGCGCCGATCGAGACGAGCACGCCGCGCTTCGCGAGCTTGTGCGCCTCACGCGCATTGTCGTCGTCGACGAAGTTGCTTTCGGGCGCCTTGATGCGGCGGGCATTGCCTTCGAGCAGCACCGTCGGCGGGGTGTGCGCCTGGAGGAGCGGGTGGGCGAAGACGTCGGTCGCTTGCCGCCAGTACGGATCGCCGGCCAAGCCGCCATAGGAGACCACCAGCGTGGGCGTGTAGTTGGTCTTGGTTTCCGAGAAGAACTGCAGCACGTCTTCGTAGAAGGTCTCCAGCGGCACGTTGTGCTCGAGCGTCGAATTGCCGTCGGCGACCAGGTTCATGTCCATGCCGAACAGCGAGCCGCCCTCGGCCACGACCTGCATGTTCTCGCGCCGGGCGGCCTCGACCACCTGCTGGCGCTGCTCGCGGCGCGGCTGGTTGTAGTTCTTCACCGAGTGGCCGCCCTGCGACTTGAGGCGGCGGACATGGGCCAGCGCATCGTCCAGGCTGTCGATCTGGGCGTACACGTCGGCGGCCTTGGCGCCGTAGACGACTTCGCCGGTGGAGAAGATGCGCGGGGCGAGGATCAGGCCGGCGCGCTGCATCTCCGAGGCGGCGAAGATCTCGCTCGAGCGGTTGGACGGATCGTGGATCGTCGTGGTGCCGAGCGCGAGGTTCTGGAGCATCGACCAGTTGCGCTGCGGTATCAGCTCGTCGAGCCCGGCGGGGCCGTGGGCGTGCGCGTCGATCAGGCCGGGGATGATGGTCTTGCCGGCGGCATCGACCAAAGTCGCCCCCTGCGGGATCGCGGTGGAGGCGCGCGGGCCGACCGCGACGATGCGGTCGCCGCGGATCACCACCACGCCGTCGTCGATGATCCCGCCCGACGCGTCCGCCATGGTGACGAGGCGCGCGCCGGTGATCGCCACCGTCCCGGTGGGCTTCACCGCCGCGACTTCGCGGGCGAGCGACACGCCGGTGGCCGGCGGTACGAAGGCGGGCGCGCCTTCTGGCCGCGGCGCGCTGGGGAAGAGCTGCGCGGTCTGGGCAGTGTAGACGACCGGGCCGAGGCTCCAGTGCAGCTGTGCGCCGTCGTTCGACCAGTGGATGTAGTCGGCACCGCCGGCGCTGACCTTGGTGACCGGCAGCGCCTTGGTATCGGCGGCGAGCGCGACCGACTGGTTGCCCGGCATCAGCGGGACGACATAGGCGGCATAGTTCTGGCGGAAGGCGACGAACTCGCCATTGGGCGCGACCGAGAAGTCGGTGACCAGCTCGCCATTGGCGTGGACGCGCTTGTCCTGACCCGAAAGATCGGTGCTGACCAGCTGGCGCTGCGACTTGCCGCCTTCATTGGCGTCGCCGAGCATGTAGATGCGGTCGTTGGTGGCGCCGAACTGGGGCGCGGCCATGCCGGCGGCGATGCGAGTGATGTCGCCGCCGGTGGCGGCGAGGCGGTAGACGCCGGGGTCCTGCGCCCAGTTGGGGCTGGTCAGGCTGCCTGCCGAGACGCGCTCGAACACGATGGTCTTGCCGTCGGGCGAGAAGCGCGGGCGGGCGAAGTGGCCGGGCTGTGCGGTCACGTCGCGGGGACGACCGCCGGTTGCCGCAACCGTGCGGATATGGCCGAGGCCCTCATCGGTCCAGTTGACGAAGACGAGCGAGCGGCCGTCGCGCGACCAGCTGGGGAAGAGTTCGAAGCCGTCGTCGCCGCTGGTGAGGCGGCGGGCGGCGGCGCCGCCCATCGGCTTGAGCCAGAGCTTGCCGAGGCTTTCGAACACGACCTGGCGGCCATCAGGGGAGACGGCGGCGAAGCGCGGCATCGATGTCGTGAAGCGGTCGGGCGCGACGGCGATCTGCGGGTGCGGCGCGTCGATCACGCCGCGGGTGTCATCGATCCGGAACGGGATCTCGCGCATGTTGCTGCCATCGGCGTCGATGCGGCGGATCTTGCCCTTGGCCCAGAACACGAGCGACTTGCCGCCGGGCAGCCAGGCCATGTTCGGGTAGACGCCGGTGACCGCCCAGGTCTCCTGCACGTCCTGGTCGAGATCGTCGTAGATCTTGCGCTCTTCGCCCGAGACGAGGTCCTTGATGTAGAGCTTGGAGCGCGTGGCTTCGCGGCGGACGAAGGCGATGTAGCGGCCATCGGGCGAAGGCGTCGGGCGGACCGCGCCGCCGGCGCCGGTCACCGCCTTGCTGATCTCGCCGGTCGCCAGTTCATAGCGCTCGATGTCGAAAAGCTCGGTGTTCGAATCCTGGGCATATTCGAAGATCGGGCCGGGCGTGACGTTGCGGGTGTAATAGAGCGACTTGCCATCGGGGGCGTAGATCGGCTCGCCGAGTTCCTTCTGGTGGGTTTCGTTGGGGCGCTTGACCAGCATGACCCCGGCGCCGCCCGAGACGTGGTAGAGCCAGACTTCGCCGGTGCCGAGCGAGCGGCCGGTGGTGAAATGCTTCTTGGCTGCGATGTAGCGGCCGTCGGGGCTCCAGCTCGGCTGGTTGAGGAGGCGGAAATCCTCCTTGGTAACCTGGCGCTTGTCCGAACCGTCGCGGTTCATCACCCAGATATTGTCGCCGCCGCCGCGGTCTGACGTAAAGGCGATGCGCCGGCCGTCGGGCGAGAAGCGCGGCTGGACTTCCCAGGCGAGTCCTTCGGCGATGCGGGTCGCGGGGCCGCCGGCGATCGGCATGGTGTAGATGTCGCCGAGCAACGTGAAAGCGAGCGTCTGGCCGTCGGGGCTGACGTCAAGATCCATCCAGCTGCCTTCGCTGACGCGGATCGGGATCTGGCGGATGACCGCGCCTTCGGGCGCGTTGACGTCCCATTTGCGCTTTTCGGCCTTGGGCGCGGCAATCGTCTGCGCGGTTGCGGCAGGCGCAGGAGCAGCATTGGGAAGCGGCTGGGGCTGCGCATCTGGGCGGACCACCTGATCCTCGGGCGCCTGGGTCTCCTGCACCGGCGGCTGGGGCGGGGTTGCGGCGACCTGGGCCTGGGCCTGATGCGTGGCGAGCGCCGCCAGCGAGACGAGTGCGATACGAAGTTTCATGAAGTCCCCCGTTTAGTTCTTGGTATCGGCATGTGGATTGGGGCCGCCCGCGTCAATCCAGCGATCGACCTGCTCCTCCAGGAGCGGCAGCGGAACCGAGCCGAGGCCCAGCACCAGATCGTGGAACCAGCGCTGGTCGAACTTGTCGCCAAGCCGGCGCTCGGCATCGGCGCGCTTGCGGCGGAAGGTCAGCTCGCCCAGCTTGTAGGCGAGCGCCTGGCCGGGCCAGCTGATGTACCGGTCGACCTCCGTTTCGACCTCGCGCTGCGACAGCGCGGTGTGGCCGGTGAGATAGTCGATCGCCTGCTGACGGCTCCAGCCCTGGTGATGGATGCCGGTGTCGATCACCAGCCGGGCGGCGCGCCACATCTCGTAGGATTGCCGGCCGAACTCCTCATAAGGCGTGCGGTAGATGCCCATCTTGGTGCCGAGCCATTCGGTGTAGAGCCCCCACCCTTCGCCGAAGCCGGAGAAATAGGTCTGGCGGCGAAAGGCCGGCTGGTTGGGTCCTTCGCGGGCGATCGCCGCCTGGAGGCTGTGGCCGGGGCTGCATTCGTGCAGCGTCAGCGCCGGGATCTGGTAGAGCGGGCGCGACGGCAGGTCGTAGGTGTTCATCATGCACGATTCCAAACCGCCGCGTCCGGCGGTGTAGAAGGGCGCGATGGCATCGGGCACGGGCCGGATGGTGAAGCGGTAGCGCGGCAGGAAGCCGATGGTGTTCTTGAGCTCGCCGTCGACGCGCTTGGCGACATAGGCCGAGACGCCGAGCAGTTCGTCGGGCGTCCTGGCGTAGAAGCGCTGATCGGTCCGCAGGAACCGGAGGAACGCGGCCATGTCGCCGGTGAAGCCAGCCGCCGCCTTGGTCTTCTCCATGTCGGCCTGGATGCGCGCTACTTCCTTCAGGCCGATGGCGTGGATCTGCTCGGCGGTGAGGTCGGTGGTCGTGTATTCGCGGATCTGCGCCTGGTAGAAGGCCTTGCCGTCGGGCATCGCTTCGGCGGCCAGGGTAGTGCGGGCGCGCGGCAGATATTCGCCGCGGAAGAAGGTCAGCAGCTTGGCATAAGCAGGCGCGATCCGGCTGGTAATGACGGCGCGGGCGGCGGCGCGCAGGCGCTCCTGCTGCGCGGCGGGGATGCTGTCGGGCAGCGCCTCGAACGGCGCGTAGAACGGGTTCTTGCGCGGATCGGTGACGGCAAAGGCCTCGATCGAGCTGTCGCGGCCGGCGAGCGTCGCGCGCGGCACGCTGAAGCCGCGGGCAAGGCCGGCGCGCATGTTGGCGATCTGTTCGTCGAAATAGCGCGGCACGTCGCGCATGCGGCCGAGATAGCGGTCATATTCCACCGCCTTGCGAAATGGCTGGCGCGCGGCGATGCCCGACCAGAAGTTGCTGTCGGCGTTGAACGGCATCTCCCACAAGCGGAAGCGCTGTTCGGCGACGGCTGCCTCGAGGGTCGTTCGAAACACGGCGGCGTTGATCCGCTCGGGCTCGGAGAACTGCGCGGCGGGCAGACGGTTCAGCGCCGCCAGCGCGGTTTGCCAATAAGCGAGCCTGCGCTGCTGGCTGACGGGGTCGACGCGCGGCAGATAGTCGGCGCCCGCAGTCCAGTTTTCATCCTCTTCGAGCCGACCGAACTCCTTCTGCCGCCAGCGCCACTCGGCGTCGTAGAGCGTGCGCAGCTGCGCGTTGGCGCTGGTCTGCGCGGTGGCGGGGCCGGACACCAGCAAGGCGCAGGCGAGCGGGAGATGCTTGAACACGGCGCCTCGGCTCACGCGCGGCGGGCGCGGGTGCGATCGGCGACGAGCGTTTCCATGAGGCTGAGCGGCATCGCCCCGCTCAGCAGCACTTCGTGGAACCACTTCAAGTCGAAGCGGTCGCCAAGCGCCTGTTCGGCAGTCTTGCGCGCGCGGACCCATGCCATGTGGCCGACCTTGTACGAGCAGGCCTGCCCGGGCTGGGTGCTGTAGCGCTCGACCTCGCGCTGCGAGCGTGGGGCGGCCAGGCCGGTGGTGTCGACCAGATATTGCGTCGCCTGTTCGCGGGTCCAGCGCTTGGTGTGGATGCCGGTGTCGACCACCAGCCGGGCGGCGCGGAACAGGAAGGACTGGAGATAGCCGGCGCGTTCCAACGGCGTGCCATAGGCGCCGAGTTCGTCGGCGAGCTGTTCGGCGTAGAGCGCCCAACCCTCCGTATACGCGCCGAAGAAGCCGATCTTGCGGAGCAGCGGAATTTCCTTCGACTGCTGCGAGATGCTGATCTGAAGATGGTGCCCGGGAACACCCTCATGATACGTCAGCGCCGGCAGGCTGTACTTCGGCCAGTCGCCAGGATCCTTGAGGTTGATGAAGTAGATCGCCGGACGCGAGCCATCGAGCGCGGCACGCTTGTAATAGCCGTTGGAGGCGCCGTCCTGGATCTCGACCGGCACCGCGCGGATCTCCAGCGACGCGTCGGGAATGGTGGCGAAGGCCTGGGGCAGCTTCGCGTGCATCTGCCGGACGCCGTCGTTGAGCGAGGCAATCAGCGCTTCGCGGCCGGCTGGGGTGTCGGGGTAGAGCTGGGATGGGTCGCGGTTGAGCGCAGTCAGGCGCTGGCTGACGGTGCCGCTGGTCATGCCGTTGGCGTTGAGGATCTTGTTGAGCTCGGCGCTGATCTCCGCGACCTGCGACAGGCCCATGCGATGCACCTCGTCGGGCGTAAAATTGGTGGTGGTCGCCTGCTCCAAGGCCGTCGCGTAGAGGGCGTCGCCGCCCTTCAGGCGCCAGATGCCGGCGCCGGGCTTGGTCTGGCCGCGAAGCTGCGTGACGAGCGCGATCTGGCGATCGAGCGCGGGGTAGACCTGAGCCTCGACGATCTTCGCTGCCTGTGCCGACCAGTCGCCGGCGATCCCCTTGCGCCCGGCACGCTCGGCGAGCGAGCGGACCAGGCTGCTGCTCGCGGGTGCGGCGCCGCGCAGCGTACGCAGCTGGCCCAGGGTGAGATCGAGCGCGAAATCGGGGGCGATGAAGCCGCGCGCCGCCTGTTCGCGCTGGACCGCCACGTCCTGGTCGAGCGCAGTGGAAAAGGCGCCGAGCCGGGCGAGATAGGCGTCGGCGTCATCGCGGGTTTCGACGACATGGGTGTCGTTGAGGAAATCGGGAACGCTGTAATAGGCGCCGCCCTGCTGGAAGATGCGGTACGGCCGGATCGCGGTGTCGATGCCGAAACGCTCGGGCGCGGCGGTCTGCTGGCGCAGCGAATAGAGGACGATGTCGCGGTTGAGCGCGGCGGCGGGCGTCAAGCCGGCGGTGGGAAAGCCTTCGAGTTCGCCAAGGAACCGCTTGTTCGCGGCGAGCGTCTGCTGGCGATTGGCGGCGGAGACGTCGTCGAGGCGGCGCTTCGCAGCGGCCTGCGGACCTTTGTCGAATCCCAGTGCGGTGGCGGACTGGGGCGAGCGGTTCAGCCGATCCGCGACGATGCGGTCGAACAGCGTGTTGAGCGCGGCGTCACCGCCATCTTGCAGCGCGGCTGCCACCGCCTGGGGGCTCGCCACGCTCGCCATGGCCAGCGCGCTGCCCGAGCAGCCGAGAAACGTCCGACGATCCATGTAAGCCCCCTAGAAGATGTCGCGGGGAGTGTGGACGAGACGGGCGCTGCCGAACAAGCGGTTTCGCGTTTCCGCCGATCGAAGCCGGTCAGGCGTCGGGCAGTTCGCCGGCTTCATCCGCGGCGCTGTCGACGAAGCGGTCGAGCAACCAAGACGCCGCAGGCCCCGGCGGCGTGTCGCGGCGATAGATGCCGCAGAAGCGATAGGCGCCGCCCGGCTGCTCGGGCATGGCGAGGCGCAGCAGCGTGCCGGCATCCAAATCGGGTTGGATCATCGGCAGCGGCATGTTGCCCCAGCCAATCCCCTCGCGCAGCAGCGCGTGCTTGGCGCCGAGATCGGCCAGCCGCCAGGTGCGCGGGCTCTGCACCGCGAAGTCACGCCCGGCGGTGATCGGCGAGCGGTCGGTCAGCACCAGCTGGACATGGTCTCGCGCGGCGCCCGGCGGGATCGGGTGCAGCCGGGCGAGCGGGTGGTCGGGCGCGGCCACGGGCACCATCTCGACCGATCCGGCCGCGCGCAGTTCGACGCCGTCGACGGAGGTGGCGAGCGGGCCGCTGATCGCCACCCCGGCCTTGCCGTCCAGCACCAGCGCAGTGACGGCGCCCAGCGCCTCGACATGGAGGCGCAGGGTGACGGTGGGGAACTCGGCGCGGAAGGCACGCAGCACCGCGCCGAGACGCGCCGTGGGCAGCATCACGTCGACGGCGAGGCTGACTTCGGCTTCCAGCCCCTCCAGAAGTCCCTTCACCTTGGCGCGCAGGCCATCCATGCCGTGCGCGACGGTGCGCGCCTCGGCCAGCACTGCCCTGCCCGCGATGCTCAGCTGCGGCTTGCGGCTACCCTCGCGGTCGAACAGCGTGACGCCGAGCTGCGCCTCGAGATTGGCGATGCCGTAGCTCACCACCGACACCGCGCGGTTGAGCTTTCGCGCGGCAGCGCCAAAGCTGCCGGTCTCGACAATGGCAAGGAACAGGCGAAGCTGGTCGAAGGTGGGCGTACCGGGGCTGGCCATTCAACTTCCTAGAACGATTGGGTCGACTTTATCCCACTGAGCAGCAGGGCAGGCAAGCCGTACATAGGCTCCAACAACCCAATGGGAGACCAACGATGATCGAACTTCGGCCCTTCGCAACCCTTGGCGGCGACAATCATGGCTGGCTCGATGCCAAGCATCATTTCTCGTTCGCCAACTATCATGACCCGAAGCGCATGCACTGGGGCAATCTGCGCGTGTGGAACGACGACACGATCCAGCCGCAGACCGGCTTTCCGGCGCACCCGCACCGCGACATGGAGATCATCACCTATGTCCGTTCCGGCGCGATCACCCATCAGGACAATCTGGGCAACAAGGGCCGCACCCCGGCCGGCGACGTCCAGGTGATGAGCGCCGGCACCGGGATCACCCACTCGGAATTCAACCTGGAGGACGAGGTCACGCAGATCTTCCAGATCTGGCTGCTGCCGACCCGCAGCGGCGAGAAGCCTGGCTGGGGCGCCAAGCCCTTCCCCAAGGGCGATCGTGCCGGGCAGTTCGTGGTGCTCGCCAGCGGATATGACAACGACAACGACGCATTGCCGATCCGCACCGATGCACGGGTGGTCGCCGCGACGCTGAAGGCCGGCGAGACCGCCGAATATCCGCTCGGCAGCGACCGCAAGGCGTATCTGGTGCCCGCGACCGGCAAGATCGAAATCGACGGCGTGACCGTGAATGCCCGGGACGGTGCCGCGATCAGCGATGTCGCGGTGCTGACGGTCACTGCGCTCGAGGACAGCGAGATCGTCCTGGTCGACGCCGCCTGACCTACCCTGCCGCCGCGCCAGACCGACGCGGCGGCACCCCCCTTCCTTTCGAGGAGAATGCTCATGCCTACCACGACCCACGTCCATGCCGCCGACGGCCAGGCCGCTTCGTATCTTCCGCTGATCGGCCGGATCGGCATCGCCGCGATCTTCCTGCTCAGCGGCTTCGCCAAACTGACCGCGCCCGCCGCAACCATCGGCTATATTTCCTCGGCCGGCTTGCCGTTGCCCCAGGTGGCGCTGGGACTGGCCATTCTGGTGGAGCTCGGCGGCGGGCTGCTGCTGGTGCTCGGCTATCGCACCCGGCTGGTGGCGGCAGTGCTGGCGGCGTTTTCGATCGTCACGGCGATCGCCTTCCACGCCGCGCTGAGCGACCAGAACCAGTTCATCCACTTCTTCAAGAACGTGGCGATCGCGGGCGGCCTGCTTCAGGTGGTTGCCTTTGGCCCCGGGCGGCTCAGCATCGACAAGCGCTAAGCCTGCCGCAGCGGCCGCAGTCCACCAACATAGGTGGATTGCGGTCCGCCGCGTGTCTGCTCTATCTTCGCAGTGATACCTACAAAATGCCGGCGCGGCGTGTGCGTCGCCGGCCGACTTTCGTACCGTGCCTTATTTCTGGCCATCCCGGACGTCAGAGAGGATAGCGAAGGGATCGGGTGGCGCACCACCCGATCCGTACCGGGCCGCCCCGCGGCCTTTGGTGGAGCGACGACGTAATGGTTCAGCCGCAAACGGCTTTGTTGAATTTGGGTGACGCCGAAAGCCGCCCGCAAGCGGCGCCCAGGCCGATCAAGCTGATCATCCAGATCCCCTGCTTCAACGAAGCCGAGCATCTGGGGCCGACCCTGGCCGACCTGCCGCGCTCGATCCCGGGCGTGGACATCATCGAGACGCTGGTGATCAGCGACGGCAGCCGCGACGCCACGGTGGCGGTCGCCAAGGCGTGCGGCGTCGACCATATCGTCGACCTGCCGATCAACAAGGGACTGGCCACCGCCTTCATGGCCGGGCTCGACCGGGCGTTGCGCGAAGGTGCCGACATCATCGTCAACACCGACGCCGACAATCAGTATCGGGCCGCCGACATCGGCAAGCTGGTGCGCCCAATCCTGGACCGCGAGGCCGAGTTCGTGGTGGGCGATCGTCCCATTCCCGACATCGAGCACTTCTCGAGGCAGAAGCGCGCGCTCCAGCATCTGGGAAGCTGGGTGGTACGACTGGCGTCGGGCACCAAGGTGGGCGACGCGCCAAGCGGCTTCCGCGCATTGTCGCGCGAGGCGGCGCTGCGGATCAACACCTTCGACAGCTATACCTATACGCTGGAAACGATCGTCCATGCCGGGCTGTCCGACGTGCGCATCGTATCGGTACCGATCGGCGTCAATGGCGAGACGCGGCCGTCGCGGCTAGTGCGCTCCATTCCCGACTATGTGATGCGCTCGGCGAAGTCGATCCTGCGTACCACCCTGGTCTATCAGCCGGCACGGACCTTTGTGGCGATGAGCCTTCCGCTCGCCATCGTCGGCGGCATCCTGGCGCTGCGCTGGCTGTGGCTGTATCTCGGCGGAAGCCCGCGCGCGCATGTGCCGAGCCTGCTCGCCTCCGCGGGGCTGCTGCTGAGCGCGGTGTTCCTGCTGATCGCCGCGGTGCTCGGCAAGCTGCTGTCGATCAATCGGCGGCTGTTGCAGGACATCCAGTACCGGCTGCGCAAGTTCGACGCGCAGTTGCGCCAGACGGACGACGAGAGCCGCTGATGCCGGACAGTCTTACGGGCCGCGACCGGCTCGCCCAGGCCGCGCTGGCGAGCCTGCCCCAGATCCTGATGCAGCAGGATCGCAACCCCGTCAGCGCGACCTATGGGTGCTTCGACCGGGCCTATTGGCATTACCGCATCCTCGATTTCCCGTGCGGGATGAGCCAGGAATTCGTGCTGCCGCTCGCGCTCGCCTGGGCGCTGCCGATGCCGGGCAATCGCTGGCATGGCGAGCCGGCGATGCGCGACTGGGTGGAGGCGGGAATCCGCTATGCCGCGCGCTCGGCGCATGCCGACGGGTCGTGCGACGATTATTACCCGCATGAGCGCGCGGCGGGCGCGGCGGCGTTCTCGCTGTTCGCCTGCCTGGAGGCCGCGAAGATCGTCGGGCTGGAAGGCGATGCCGAGATCGAGGCGTTCTTCGCCAAGCGGGCCGAGTGGCTGGCGCATCATCAGGAGAGCGGACGGCTTTCCAATCACGAGGCGCTGATCATCGCCTGCTTGGCGCGGATGAGCCAGCGTGACGCGGCGCGCTGGAACGAGGCGCTGGCGCAGCGGGTGGCGCGGATCGCGTCGTGGCAGTCGGCAGAAGGCTGGTTCGACGAATATGGCGGCGCCGACCCGGGATATCTGACGCTGACGATCGGCATGCTCGCCGACGCGGACGCGATCCGGCCTGACCTGAACCTGCAACCCATGATCGACCGCGCGGTCGCCTTTCTCGCCACGGTGATCCACCCCGACGGGACGCTGGGCGGGGAGTATACCAGCCGCGCGACGGTGAACTTCTTCCCCCATGGCCTGGAGAGGATCGGCGCGCGCAACCGGCAGGCGCTTGCCATTGCCGAGCGTGGCTATCGGCGGTTCGAAGCCGATGTCGGCCCCAGCCATGCCGACGACCGGATCGTCGGGCATCACGCCTGGAGCCGGATGCTGGCGTGGCGCGACTGGCAGGCGGAGCGCCCTGCCCCGCTGGCACTCGCCGACGGGCTGACCGATCACGAAGGCGCGCAGATCCGAGTGCAGGCCAAGGGCACATTGCGGCTCTTCGTCGGCTGGGGACGCGGGGCGGCGTTCCGGCTGTTCGACGGCGAGCGGCTGTTGCGCGCCGATACCGGGCCGACGCTGGCGCTGGTCGATGGCAAGGTGGCGGTGTCGCACCTGCCCGGCATGCGCGTGGTCGAGCGTACGGCAGACGCGATAGAAGTCGAGGGTCCGATGGCCTATGCCAAGACCGCGCGGCTGACGCCGGCAAAGTCGATCGTGCTGCGGCTGATGATGCTCAGCATCGGGCGCTGGTTTCCCGACCTGGTGCGTCGCATGCTGCAGGCGATCCTGGTGACGGGGCGCAAGGATGCTCCGTTCCATGCCAGCCGCCGCATCGTCTGGGAGAGTGGCGCCCTGGTCGTCACCGACCGGATCACGCCACGGTCCGGCTGGGCCAACGTCCGCCGCGCGGGGATCGGCGGCTTTCAGGTTTCTATCACCACGATCATGGCGCGGGTGTGGGAGCCGGCACAGTTGCAGCCCTTCGACGACGTGACCGCGCAGGTGCGGGCGCTGTCGGGCGCCGCGCCGCTTACCATCACCCGCCGCTACGAGCCCGGCGCGTGAAGAAGCGCCTGATTGGAATCGTCGTCAGCCTGGGGCTGATCGCGGTCCTGTGGTCGACCGTCGACTTCAAGGCGATCGTCGATGCCGCACACCGCGCCGACCCGACCTGGTTCTGGGCGGCGATCGCGATGGTCGTGCCGCTGACGCTCGGCACGTCCGAGCGGTTCCGAGTGCTGGCCGATGGCAGTATCGGCCTGGGCACCTCTATCCGGCTGATCCTCTCGGCCTCGACCCTCAACCTGGTGCTGCCTTCCAAGATGGGCGACATCGCCAAGGCTTGGGTGCTGCGCCAGCGCGACGGCATGGGCGATGCGCGGGCGCTGAGCCTGGTCGTGTTCGAGAAGATGCTCGACATGATGAGCTTGCTGGCGATGGGAACGGTGGCGCTGCTGGTCGCGGGGCTACACTTTCCCGGCGCCGGGCTGGCGCTGCTGGTAGTGGCGGGCGGTGCGGCGGCATTGTTCTGCGTCATGATCCCGGGGCTGATGGAGCGCCTTCCGCTGCGCCGGTTGCTCGGTGACCGACAGCTTCCCGCCAAGGTGGCGGCCGTGAGCGGCGCCTGGAACGAACTTACCCGCGGCTTCTGGGCCGACCGGGGCAAAGCGTTCGCGATCCTGGCAGGATCGCTGCTGATCTGGGTAGGGCATCTGTTCCAGATCTGGCTGTTTGCGCGCGCGATCGCGCCGACGATCCCGTTCGCCGAGACCGCAACCTTCGGGACGCTGGCGATCCTTGCGGGCCTTTTGCCGTTCACCTTTGCCGGGGTCGGTACGCGCGATGCCGCGCTGGTGCTGCTGTTCGCGCCGTGGCTGAACGGAGGCGAGGCGGCATTGCTCGGCCTGTTCGCGACCCTGCGCTACGTTCTGCCCGCTATCGCCGGGCTGCCCTTCGTCGGCGACTACTGGAAGGGGCGGGCCGCGCCCGCGCAATGAGGCTTCCGGTACCTGCACAGGACGATGTCGCGGGCTGGCGCCGATGGTTCGTCGCGCCGATGCTGGTCATGCTCGCGGTGCACGTCGCCGACATCTTCGTACGGCCCTGGCTGGCGGGGATCGGCGACCTCGTCATTCAGGACGATGCGCGCCAGTTCCTGACCTGGACGCCGCGCCTGATCGACCCACACGCGCTTGCCGGCGACTGGATGGCCGATTTCTGGACGGCGATGTCGCCAGCGGCCTATCAGGCGATCTACCGCGCCGGTGCCGCGCTGGGCGTGGTGCCTACCGACATAGCGCGGTTGCTGTCCGTCGCGCTGATGGCGCTGTCGGGCGCCGGCGCGTGGCGCCTGGCGCGCGCGATGAGCCCCGATCCACGCGTGGCGTTCGTCGCCGCGGCGTTCGTGATCGCCTATCTGACCAAGGAGGATTCGATCTTCTCCGCGACGCCGCGCGGCGTTGCGGTGCCTGCGATCCTGTTCTTCCTGGACGCGCTGGTGCGGCAGCGCTGGATCGCGCTCGCGGCCTCGGCGGCCGCATTGACCCTGGTCTATCCGGCGCCGGCGGTAACGCTGTTCACGATGCTGGGGCTTTCGCGGCTGAGCCTGAAGCAGTTTCCGCCGTTCGCGAATGGCTGGCGCGACGTCGCCCGGCTTTCGGCAGTGGGGCTTCTCATCATCGCGCTGGCGCTGCTCTTTCGCGAGCAGACCGAGGCCTGGGGCCCGGTGCTGAGCCTCGACGAGGCGCGCCGGATGCCGGCGTTGATGACGCCCAATGCGCGCAGCACGATCGTCAATCAGAATGGCGAGATCGATTATCTCTGTTCGATGCGCACCGGGTTCCTGCCGGAGCTGGTCCGGTGCGGGCATGTGCCGATGGCCTGGGCGGCGAACCTGGTGCTGCTGGCGCCGCTGCTCTGGCTCGGCTGGCGCGGGCTGAAGTCGGGGGGACGCGAGCGGATCTACGCGCTGGCAGTGGCGGCGGCATTGCTGTGGTTCGTGGTGGCGTGGCTGGTCGCCTTTCGTCTCCATCTGCCCAGCCGCTACAGCCAGCGGGTGCTGTCGCTGCTCGAATGGCTGGCGCTCGGGCAGATCATCGGCGGCTGGCTCGTTCGTCGGCCCTGGACCACGCGCTCGCGCGTCGCGGCGGGTTTCACTGCTTTGTGCCTGGCGGGCTGCTTCGTGACGCCGCTGGCCAAGCTGGAGACGCCATCGGACCGCAAGGTGATCGACCAGGCCAGGGCGATGCCCGCCAATGTGCGCATCGGCGGAGTGTCCGAAGACCTGACCTTTTTGCCGGCACTGGCGGGACGCGCGATCACGGCGTCGACCGAGCACGCGGTGCCGTGGGAAACGGGATATTACCGCCATATCGCTGCGGGTATGGCAGATGACCTGCGTATCGCCTCCACGAGCGATGCGCGCATATTGAAGGCGGCATTGGTGCGTTCGCGGGCGGATTACCTGCTGGTGGACGACGCCGTGCTGCTGGGCCGGGAGCTTCCGCGATCCTATCGCCGCACGCTACCCGCCGAGGCGATGGAAGCATCGAAGCGGCTGGCGGAGCGCCCGCCTTTGCTGGCGGGCCTGGCGCCTTCGTGCCGAGCGGCTGGATCGCGCTATATCGCGGTCGATTGCGTGCTGGCGAAGCTCGGCGGGACCAGGATGCCTGCCGTCGCCCCATAGACCGTTGCAACTACGACGAGGAACCTCTCCCCGCTCGCGCTGATCGCCTCAGGCGTCCGCGCGGGGCACTCGCAATTGAAGCGCTGCGTAGCGTTCATAGCTGGAGCGCATGTGCAGCCGCGCGGCTTCGCGTGCGCCGACGGGATCGCCCGCCGCGATGGCATGGTAGATCGCCCGGTGATCGGCATTGATGACGCGGGCATATTCCTGCGGCTTCATCGCCCCTTCGCCCACGAGATACAGCGCCCGCGACGGGATCAGGCGAAGACCGAGGAAATCGGCGAAGCGGACATAATAGTCGTTGCGCGTGGCATTGGCGATCGTGGCGTGAAAGGCGCGGTCGATCACCATCGACTGCGCGCCGTCGTCGCTCACTTCCATCTCCGCCAGCAGGCGTTCGAGCGCGTCGAGGTCGGTGTTGTCCCGCCGCTCGGCAGCCAGCGCGGCCATCTCCGTCTCCAGCCCCGTCCGCATCTCCAGCAGTTTCAACACGTCTTCGATCGCGGCGAGATCCTCGGGCATCACCTGGAACGCCCGGTAGCGCGCGTTCTCGGCGACATAAGCGCCCGATCCGCGCCGCGACTCGAGCAGCCCTTGTGCCGCTAGCCGGGCGAACGCCTCACGCACCACCGTGCGGCTCACGCCGAAATCCTCGGTCACGGCCTTTTCGGTGGGGAAACGATCGCCGGGGGCAAGGACGCCTGACTCGATGTCGTTCCTGAAGCGCGCGACAAGATCATCGGCGAGCGAAGCGGCTTTGGTAGACGTCATGTCGTTCGGTCTAGCCTAGTTGATTGCCCGAGGTCAGTCATGATCCGCCGTGAAATCTGCGCGTGCCGCACGAACATAAGTGATCCACTCGGCTTGCGTGTGGATGTCCGCGCCACGATCCCATGCTGCACCGGCATAGTAGACGAAGGGCTTGCCTGGGGGGACGCGCAGGAGGACGAGGTGGTTGTCGCTGTCATTCTTCACATCCACGATCATCGCGGGGTCGACGAGCAGCGCCGCAGCCATCGTGCCATGACGTTGATCGGTCGGTCCCCACCATGCGAAGCGCCCCGTCGCGCGGTCCGCCGTGAAAGTGCCGGCGGCCGTGGGATCCGTGGGCCGGCGCGATATGCCGATGCCAACGACGAGTGGTTCGGACCGGTTGGAGGACAGCGTCGAGATCATGCGGGTGAAGTGTGTTCCGGCGGGCAAGGTGAACCGGCGCGTCTCCGAAACCTGGCGGTTCACGCCGACCGGCCATGGCGCATAGCCCACCGAAAAGTCGGCGACGTCGGGGCCGGCGTTCAGGATGCGGTGACGGACATAGTTGCGCGATGTCCACAGCTTGTTGTCGTACCAGATGCCGAGCCCGCCCGTGCCCCTGGCCGCGCCGACATTGTAGAAATCCACGCCTTCGCCATGATCGGCATGCTGGTCGCCGGTGCGCAGCTGGCGATCCATGAACGGCCACGAAACCGACTTGCCCCACGCATCGATCCCCGAGCCCGAAGGAGGCTCCACTGCCTCGAGCCGATGGCCGTAGATGCGGTGGGCGGTGCGGTCGTTTTCCCACAACAGATCGTCATAGCGATAGTCGCCGAGCACCACTGCGGCCCGCGCCTGCCGCTCGGCCGGGGAAGCCGGTCGGAACGGGGCGCTGTCCTGGCCCGGAGCCGCCGCCAGGGTGAGCAGCAGCAAGAGCGGGGCGATTGGGGCCTTCACCCGCAGCGCGTAGCGTTTACCCGAACCAGACATGCGCCCTCCCGTTGTATGACAACTGTTGACAGGTTAGACGAGAAAAGGGAACAGCGTTTTGCGACACCGGTGACAATGCCGGGTCCAGGGAGAGGTCGACAGTGAAACAACGGTTCGGCATCAATGCTTTGGCTGGATGGCCACTCGCCGGCTTCGAATGCCCGCAGCGGGAGGAGCACGCATGTTGAGCCTGCTCCCCGCCTTGTTGCTCGCAACTGCGCCGGCAGCTGTGGAGATGCCCAGGGCGGCCGACGTGCTTCGGTCCACTCGGCGCGTGGCGGACTGGCAGTTGGCGCATGCCGACCGGTTCGACTACATGCCGGCGGCGCGTGCCAGCGTGCGCAACCCGCGCGATTGGCAACAGGCAACCTTCTGGGTTGCACTGACCGAGTTAGCCGACCGCGACGCGACGTACCGCAAGCCGATCCTGGCACTGGGGGCGCGCGAGCAATGGCAGTTGGGCCGCAACCCCTATCATGCTGACGACCAACTGATCGCGCAGGCGTGGGAATGGGCGTCGCGCAACGGGGCCGGACCCGCGGCACTCGCGCCGGCCCGTGCCTATTTCGACCGGATCCTCGCGGACCGCCGCACCGGCAGCCTGGCGTTCGTTCCCCGCGGTCCGGGAAGCGGCGACAGCGCGTGCACCGACCGCTGGTGCTGGTGCGACGCGCTGTTCATGGCGCCCCCTACCCTGTTGCGTCTCGGCCAGGCGCTACGCGATCCGCGATATGCGGCCTTCGTCCATGACGAGTTCAAGGCGACCACCGACTATCTGTACGACCCCGGCGAGAAGCTGTTCTTCCGCGACAGCCGCTTCTTCGATCGGCGCGACGGCAAGGGCAACAAGCTCTTCTGGAGCCGCGGCAATGGCTGGGTGCTTGCCGGGCTGGCGCGTGTGATCCAGGGGCTGCCCAAGGATGATCCGCGGCGGAGCTGGTATGTCGGGCTGTTCCGCGACATGGCGGGGCGGATCGTCACCCTGCAGAAGCCCGACGGCTATTGGGCGCCCTCGCTGCTGGACAATGGCGCGGATACGCCCCCCGAATCCAGCGGGACGGGGTTCTTCACCTATGCCTTTGCCTGGGGCATCCGCGCCGGCATCCTCGACCCGGTGCGATACCGCGCGCCGGCTATCCGCGGCTGGCGCGCGCTCGAACGTGCGGTGCAGCCGTCGGGCATGCTGGGCTGGGTCCAGCAAGTGAGCGACCGGCCCGACGTGGTCGCCGCCGCCGATACGCAATTCTATGGGGCGGGCGCTTATGTGCTGGCCGGAACCGCGATCCACGATCTGGCCCGTGCCGAGCAGGAGCGCCGCCGATGACGCCGATGCTCGCCCTTGCGCCCATGCTGCTGGCGGTGAACGCGCCGGCACCCGATCCGCGCGGCCAGATCTATCTGGCTCCGCCGCCGATGCACGCCACCGTATCGACGCGACTGATGCCGCAGGTGGAGACGCTCGTCCTTCAATTGCTGCGCGAGAAGCGCGGGATGACGATCGACGGGGTGCGGGTGTTCGAGAGCGGCGACAAGTTCCTGCCGGGGAAGATCGCCGCGATCATGGCCTATCGCGTGCTGGCGCTGCCCAAGGCGGACGCTCGCCTCGACCGCCGGTTGCAGGACTTCGCCGACATGGCCGAAATCACGCTGCAGGACACCAACGACAGTTGGGGCATCTATTACTACATCTCGGCGCTGCATTCGCTGCGCAAAGCCGGGTTGCTCGACCGGGCGCTCCGGCCGGCTACGCTTGCGGCATTGCGGACGAAGCTGGACTGGCGGCGGTTCGTGCGGCCGGACCTGACCCTGATCGACCTGCCGAACAACTATTACGGAGTCGCCTTTCCAGTTGCGCGGCTGCGCCATCTGCTGGGCTGGGAGGATGCTTCCGCGTCGGAGCAGTTGCTCGCACGCACGCTCGAGCATTACCGCAAATATTCGGGCGAATATGGCTTTGCCGACGAGACCGAGGGCAAGGGCCGGTTCGACCGCTACAGCGTGCTTCTGGTCGGCGAAATCGCGCAGCGGATGATCGAGACGGGCATGACGCCGCCGCCCGAGGTTCGGCAATGGCTTCGCCGGTCGGTCGACCTCATGCTGCCGCGCTTCAACCTGCGCGGCGAAGGCTGGGAATATGGGCGCTCGATCGGCGCCTATGGCGAGACCGCGTTCCTCGAAACGCTGACGGCAGCGGCGACGCTGAAGGTACTGACTCCGCAGGAAGAGCGCATGGCCTACGCCTTTTCGGCGAGGATCGCGGCGCGCTACACCGATTTCTGGATCGACCCGGCCACCGGGTCGGTGGACTTGTGGAACGAGGGCCGCCGCACCGACGCCTATCGGGGCAAGCACCGCATCTTCGGCGAGAATCTCAGCCTGGCGCGGCAATATATCTACACCGACGCGATCTGGAGCGATCTCGGCTACCGCGGCCGTGCGCCGGATCCGGGCTATGCGCGCTGGCTGTCGACATTGCCGGCGCACCGCTTCACCTGGTTCGCGCGCGGGCAATATGACCGTGGCGTACTCACGCTGCGCGACCGCGGGCAAGTCCTCTCGCTGCCGATCATCAACGGCGCCGAGGGGCAGCACATGCACAGCCCCTATTTTCCCGTGCCGTTCGCACCGGGGATGCTCCAGGGCTCGCCAGACGCGACCTGGCCACAACTCCTGCCGCGCATCACGCTGAAGGATGGCAGCGTGTTGATGCCGCTCGCCTTCTTCAAGGACGTTCGCGTCAATCGCCAGGGCGGCAAGACGACCGTCACCTGGCGTCAGGATGTCTGGGACCGGATGGGCGGGAAGGATGCTGTCGCCGATCCGCGACTGAGCGTCGAGACGAGGTACATTTTCACGCCCGGCCACATCGTGCGCGAGGATCGCGTCGTTCCGAACGGTAATATCGGAGCGGTGAAGCTGGATGTGGAATTCGGCAGCTTCTCCACGGGAGCGACTTCGGTGGGAGACGGGGAAACGACGTTCGCAAAGGGGGCGGTCACGCGCTTCGCCACGCAGGGCTATGGCGCGTGTACGCCGCGTACTACGACACCGGCCTATGCCGCGACCACGGGGCCGATGAACAGCGTCGTCGGGTGCACGCGATCGGCTCTACCCAACGCGCCGTTCAATCTTCGCTGGGAGTTGTCCTACAACCCTTGATTTCCGCATGTGACACCGGTATCCCGAGTCGTCATCGCCTCTCGAAGAAGGCGGATCTCAGGAGAGCAAACATGGTTGGCCGACACCGGGCTGCGCTACTCGTCAGTGCTTCGTTCCTTTTCATTCCCGCAGCGCTCGCCCAGCAGCAGCCAAGCACCGATCAGGCGCAGGCCGAAAGCCTCACCTCTCCCACCGTTCAGCCCAATCCGGTCGAGCCGGAGGGCGCACCGACCGATCCGACGCAGACCGGTACTCCGGACACACGCACGGCACGCACCGACCCGATCGCGCAAGCCGCGGCAGAAGCCGATGCCGACGCGCAGGGAGAGATCATCGTCACGGGGGCGCGGGCGACGCAGCGCACCTCGATCGAGCTGAAGCGGAATTCGAGCGTGATCGTCGATGGCCTCGTCTCCGACGAGATCGGCGCCACGCCCGACAATTCGGTCGGCGACACGCTCGAGCGGATCACCGGCGTCTCTGCCGATCGCTTCAAGGGCAACGCCAACGAGCTCTCCGTACGCGGGCTTGGGCCGACGCTCAGCTTTTCGACGTTCAACGGACGCGAGGTGTCCACGGCGGGTCCCGACCGGTCGGTCGCGTTCCAGCAGTTCCCGTCCGAACTGGTCAACGGCGTGCTGGTCTACAAGTCGCAGCAAGCCGACTTCCTGGAGGGCGGCGTCGGCGGGATCATCGAGCTTCGCTCCCTCAAGCCGCTCGATTACGGCAAGCGCCGCCTGCAGGCCGAGTTCCGCGCTGATTATCAGCCCAAGGCCGATGACGTCTATCAGGAGGACGGGCTCGGCTACCGTGCCAACATCTCCTATACCGACAGCTATTCGACCGGCATCGGCGATATCGGCGTGTCGATCGGCTACCAGCGGCAGGACACGTCCGCGCCGGAAGATTATTACAACGCCAACGCCACGTTCCAGCTGTGCAACACCGTGGCCAACAATCCCTCGCAGGTGACCGGAACCGCCCCGGCACTCGTCGCTTCGGGTGCGGGCGCCAACTGCACGTTCGCGACAGGGCCTCGCGCGGTGGCACCTTCCACCGGGGCGACCCCGGTCACGGTCGGCGAGACGATCGGCGACTATTATTTCGCCAACTCCTCACGCAGCTTCCGCACCCAGCAGACCGCCGAGGTTCGCGACGCGGTGATGGGCACGCTGCAGTGGCGCCCGACACCGGACTTCGAGATCGCCGTCGACGGGCAGTATTCGAAACGCAACAGCCTGGAGAAGCGCAATGTCCTGGCGATCGCCGAGGGCCTGCGCGGTGTGCAGCCGCTGCTGATCGGCACCGGCGACAACGGCTATAGCGAAGGCGCGCTGATCAGCTATCGCGGCAATTCCAACATCGAGAACCAGCTCGAGCGCCGGCAACGTGTCGAGGACTATAAGGGTGGCGGCATCACCCTGGCCTGGCGGCCCGACGGGTGGAACTTCACCGCAGACGGCAGCTATTCGGGGTCGCACCGTACGGAAACGCAGAAGGCGACGCGCATGCGCTCCACCACGCGCGTGCCGTATCAGCTGACCTATGAAGACGACAACATCGTTCCGACCATCACCTTCGGCAACAATTTCGACGTCACGAACCCCGCCAGCTTCCTGGCGACGTCCAACACCGCGGTGTATGCCCGCAACCGCTTCGCGACCGACCGCCGCGATGAGATCTGGGCAGGCCGGATCGACGTCGAGCGGTTGTTCGACAACAGCTTCCTCACCGCCTTCAAGTTCGGTGCGCGCTATTCGGACCATCATCGTACCAACGACAATGCGCGCAACAGCGACCTGAACACCATTGTGCCCGTAAACGGCCAGACCCCGGCGCAGCTGATCACCGCGGCCAACCAGAACTGCCGGGCGCCGTTCACCACCCGGTCCTTTATGGAGGGAACGGGAACGAACCTGAACCGCTGGGCGACGTTCGACAATGACTGCCTGTTCCGCACGTTCACCGGCAGCGACGATGCGCTTCCCCTGCCCACCGACGGGCGCGATCCGAGCGACATCGACGTCACCGAGCGGATCTACACCGCTTATGCGATGGCGAGCTTCCGCTCGGACCTGGGCCAAACGCCGTTCTCGGGCAATGTGGGCTTGCGCTGGCTGGACACCCGGATCACCTCGGTCGGGTATCGGCAGTCGTATCTGATCACCATCGATCCCGGCAGCGACACCTACACCGTGGCCGTGGATCCCACCGGACAGCTGACCAGCAACACCGGCCGCGGCCATTACCGCTATTTGTTGCCGAGCGCGAACGTGGCGTTCGACCTTTCGGACAAGTTCAAGCTGCGCCTGGCCGGCTACCGCGCGATCGCCCGCTCCGGCATCGAAAGCTTCGGCGCCGGCATCAACCTCAATCCGTCGACGGGTACCGGCGGGCTGGGTAACATCATCTTCAACGCGACCACCGGCAACCCGAACCTCAAGCCGCTCCGCGCCTGGAACGCCGATGCCAGCCTGGAGCTATACGCGTCCAAGGACACGTTGTTCGCGCTGGCGGGCTATTACAAATGGGTCGTCGGCACGGTGATCGGCCGTGACGTCGCCATTCCAACTCCCATCACCGTGACGACGGTCACGCTCAATCCCGGCGCTCCCAGCCCTCGCCAGACGGTCGACCTGATCATCAACCCGGTCGCGCCGGCGAACGATACCGAGACGCGCAATCTCTACGGGCTGGAGTTCACCGGCAGCCATGCCTTCACCTGGCTGCCCCAGCCCCTGGACGGCTTCGGCGTGCAGGCCTCGGTCAATCGCGCGTTCGCCAATTTCGAGTATCCCGACACGTCGGGCAACGCGATCTCGAACTATATCGATCCTGCCAACCTGATCGGCCTGTCCAAATGGACGGCCAGCGGATCGGTGTATTTCGAGAAATGGGGGCTCTCGCTCCGGGCGAACTATCGCTACCGCTCGTCCTACTACAAGCCCAATGGCGGCACCAACCGCGAGGTTCGCGGCGCCGACTATGTGAACTTGTCGGCACAATATAATGTCAGCTCGAACGTGCAGCTGAAGGCGCAGGCGCTCAACATCACCGGCACGCAGGACGTGATGTACAAGGGCGGCTATGACAGCATCGCCGAGGTTTCGAACAGCGGCCCGCAATACTTCTTCGGCGTTCGCGTGAGGATGTAGCGCCCGTCCTACGCGCAAGAACTACCATAGCGGGGCCTCTGCCATTCCGCTGAATGGCAGAGGCATGTCCTGTTGAGTAATCACGCCGCACTTCACCAGTTGAGTCACAGTTTCTAACTGATTAGATCCTTTATCTTGATAATTATCAGGTCATATTCCAGTCTACGTTTTGCCAATAAAGCGAGTCGCGATTAGTAAATCGCGTGGTAACCGCAATATGAAGGCCAAATCAGGAGATGGAAGCATGACAAGGAACAAGCAAAAAGCCGCATTATTACCAAAGATGTCGATGATCGCCGTCTGCGCCGTCCTGTTTGCGGCAGGAACCGCCTATGCCTATACCACGGACGTTGATGCTGGGGGCCGCATCGAAAACATCAGCGGTGGAAAGCGCTTCATCGTCAAGCAGCGAACCGATTCCGTGCCCGGGCGCGCCGAGCTTCGGGGCAGTTCCAGCACATCGGGGGTTTCGGCCAGCGGGCGATTCAAGCTGATCAGCGGCGGGCGCTGGCTCAGCGTAATGCAGGTCTTGAACGTCGTGGCAGCCGGGCAGACCTCCGGCCCGTCGGAGCCGATCACCCAGCTTGCCGTGCGGCCGAAGTCGGGGACGAGCCGGTACGAGTTCTACATCGTGCAAGGTGGCCAGCTATGCAGCGGGGCACCCGAAGTGAGCATCGGCAGCTCTTACACTGTCAGCGTGACCGCGAGCGCAGGCCAGACGCCGGAATATACGATCAACGGCGTCACGTGCAAAAAGTCCAACCCCGACGGTGACAAGGCAGGCACGGTCTATGATGGCAGCCTGAAGAGCGGCCGCAACTTCTACGCCAAGATGGGCGCGTACCATACGTCGAGCAACCAGACGAACCGCGGCGGTGACTCGACGGCGGAATGGACCGAATTGCGGATTTGAGAACGGGGAGCGGCCGCATCGCGGCCGCTCCGACGGCTCGAGAAACCCGAGTTCGCGCCGGCGAACTCAGTCCGCGGCGCGTTCCCTACCCTCGCCAAGGGCGGGACCATGGCCGAAGAAGCGACGCATCTCCGCGGATACCTGTACCGGATACACCGCCGACGGCCACGCGGCGCTCGCCCTGCGGAGAAGTTCGTCCAGTTCTTCCTCCTCGGGCCGGATCTCACGGTACGGCCAATCACCGATGCGACCGCGATAGGCAGCGACGAAATCAGTCGCACGCTTCAGACTCTTGCCGCCCGCTTCATAATTCCACAGGTCGCTTCCGACGCAGCGGCCAAGTTCGGCCACGTCATACGCCGCAAGCAGCGCGTAGATCGAGTAATGCAGGCTCCGGGTTCTGGCCAACTCCTCGGGCAGCGCACCTTCCGGAGTCAACTGCGGCGCGATGCGGCGCTCGGGGAAGGCATGGATCACCTTGCGCGCGATGTCCGGCCGCCGCGCGAACAAGGAAAAATGTACCAGCTGCGCATCATACCATAGCGCGTGGTTGTTTCGTGCGGCATCCTCGGCCTTGCCGTTCTTGCTGGTCATCATCCAGTCGACATAGTCGCCGAACCACTTTTCCAGCCCCGCCTGCTCAGCCTTGGTCAACATGCCCGACGGCGCGATGAGGCCGATTCCCTCGACTACCCGCTGGAGGCGCGTGGTGTCGATCACACCTTCCTTGCGCCCATCCTCTCGCCCTGGCACCGCCTGGGCGAAGTTCATGTTCGGGTTCATTCGAGTGCGGGGATCGATGAACCAGGTGCGCATCAGTTTCGCGGCGCGATCGGCATATCGTGCTTCGCCGGAGAAATAATAAGCAAGGCTGAGGACTTCGACGTCCCTGCTCATCCGGTCGAGGTCGGTAACGTCGTATCTGTCGGTCGAACGTTCGGGATTGATCTCGCCGTCGCGCCGAAGATACGGCTTGCCGTCGGGCTTCGAGGGATTGGGCCACCAATAGGGCGCCAGGCTGAGATAATCGTGCCGATCGCCGGAAGGCGGGACGGCGGTCTTGTCGGTGACCGTATAGAGTGGTCCGCGAGCCGCCGCGTCGGCAGCGCGAAGCAACGCGGCATAGGCCGATTTGGCCGCCGGGTCGCTTGCCGTCGCAGCCTTGAGGCGCGCCAGCACTTCGGGCATCAATAAAAAGGTCCTGCGCCCGCCGAAGCTGGCGGCATAGCCGTCAGCTTCCCGACAGACGGACTGCGGCACCTGCCCCGGGGAGGTGAAAGGCCGGGCGTGGAGCGCAGGCTGCGGCACAAGTGACGCAACCAGGACGAGGAGGAGGCCATTGCGTGGATGCAAACTGCTACCCCTTGGGAAAAATGACTATCGCGGCCAGACGCTTTCGCATCCGGGAACCGCTTCCTAGAAGCTGCTGGCCAGCGGTGTCAATATATGTCATACAACTTCATGATTGAATCGTTACGAGGTGCCGCGGCTGGGATTGCGGCAGTCCTCGCGCTGCTTGCCCTTCCCGCTTCCACAACCGCAGGAACACAGCGCGGGAACGGGGAGGTCTTCGGCCAGCTGCCGGATGGCCGCGCGGTGGAGCGGTTTCGCCTTGTCAATGCCCGGGGGATGCAAGTCGAGCTGATCCCCTACGGCGCCGCGATCGCCAGCATACGCCTGGCCCGCCCCTCCGGCCCGCCAGTGGAGGTTGTAGTCGGCCCCGGCGACTTGGCCACGTTCACCAAGCGGCGCTTCGGGCAGATCGTCGGCCGCTATGCTGGGCGGCTGCGGGGCGAGATCGTCATCGACGGCGTGCGCTACCCCCTGGCGACGAACGCTTCAGGGGTCACGGTGCATGGCGGAGATCCTGGCTATGACCGCGCACTCTGGCGCGGCACTCCATTCTCGAACGCCGGAGGCAGCGGCGTTACCTTCGCGCTGATCAGCCCGGATGGAGAGCAGGGCTTCCCGGGAAGGCTCAAACTTACCGCGCGCTACTTCCTCGCGCGGACGTCGAACACCCTCACGCTCGATATACAGGGGCTAAGCGACCGCCCTTCGGTCGCGAACCTGACCAACCACGTCTTCTTCAATCTTGCAGGCGAAGGCACGATCGGATGCCACACCCTGAGCGCCGCCGCGCGCAGATATGTCGCGATCGATGCGCGCAAGCTTCCGACAGGCGTCCTGCCGGGCGTGCGCAGGACCCGGTTCGATTTCACACGTCCGCGGCCGCTCGCCCCGCTTCTCCAGAGCGGCGGGCTGGACGACATGATCGTGCTGCAATCCGGAGGCGCGGTGCGCCTGCGCGACCCGGCAAGCGGGCGCACGATGACGATGACCACGAACCAGCCGGGGGTGCAGTTGTTCACCGGAAACGGCTTCGATGGCAGCATGCTGGATCAGCGCGGTCGCCCGATCGTCCGGCACGCAGGAATAGCATTGGAGGCGATGGGCTTCCCGGACAGCCCGTGGTTCAGGCATTTTCCAAGCACCGCGGTGACCCCTGCGCGGCCGCTGCATTGGCATACCAGTTGGGCCTTCTCCAATGCGTCGCCTACGCCGGAGCATTGCCCCGGGCCTGTGGCGCGCGCTGCCCTTTATCCGTCGACGTAAGCGGCAAGTTCCTCCGGTGCTGCCCGCGGGAAGGATTGCCGCAGCAAGTCCAGAAAGGCGGCAACCCTGATGTTGAGCAGCCTGCGCGACGGATACAGCGCCCAGAGCGCAATCTGCGAGTCCGCTACGTCTCCCCAATGCGCCAGGCGCCCGCGAGCGATGTCGCCGCTGACGAGCGACAACGGCAGGCGTGCTGCTCCTGCTCCGGCGCGCACTGCATCGCGGATCATGACGAGCGATGACAAGCGAAGCACCGGGTCGACCTCCAACTCCGATCGTCCCTGCGGCGTCACCACGCTCCAGCTGTTCGCTGCGGCGGCACCACGCACTATTGCCGGCACAAGGGCGTCGGTTGTCTGTGGCATTCCAGGAGCCGCCACCACAACCAGGCGATCGTGGAGGAAAGGACGGCCGACCAGCGTCTCATCCGGCGCGGGGTCCACGCGAATGACAATGTCATATCCTTCTTCGATCATGTCCACCGGCCTGTCCTCGGTGGTCACTTCCAGACGCACCTCGGGGTGCCGGCGTGCAAACTCCGCAGCCAGGCGCCCCATCGCGGTTTGCGAGAACAGCAGGGGCGCACTGATCCGCAGCCGGCCCCGCACCTGCTCGCTGCCCGAAGCGATCGCCGCGGCCGTCTCTTCCAGCTCGGTCAGGAGCGCGCCGGCACGCTCGAACAGCGCGCGTCCCTCCTCGGTCAGTTTGAGGTCGCGGCGGCCTCGTTCGAAAAGCCGCAGGTTCAGGCTTGCCTCAAGCTCCGCCACCCGACGCGACAGGGTGGCCTTGGGCCGGCGGGCGGCGCGCGACGCCTTGCCGAAACCGCCATGGCGGGCGACCAAGGTGAAGTCGGCCAGGGCAAGCAAATCCATATCGTTCCACCAGAGCGATGCAGGAGTAAGCCGCGCCTCGTGCGCAGCCGGAGTGGAACGCGTAGTCCATTCAGCGGTGTCGAGGCTACCGCGCGATCAAGACACCGCCCGTTGGAGAGAAGCTCGGCGTCAATTGGCTGCGGTGGGTTGGCATGCGCTGGGCACAAAAAAGCCGCCGCGGGGGTCCCGAGGCGGCTTGTGTGTTGGTTGCGGGGACAGGATTTGAACCTGTGACCTTCAGGTTATGAGCCTGACGAGCTACCGGGCTGCTCCACCCCGCGACAATTGCGATATCGGTTCAGGATACGAACGGAAGGCGAGCCTTCCGCAAGGCCGACTGGCCGTCGCGCCTTATTGGCGCGGTAGCCTAAAGCCGCGGATGCGGCTGCCGGCGCCTGAGGCCAACGAACAAAGTGGATGGGTTTTTTCCGTGCTGTTTTTCTGGGGGACACCGGCTGCAATGCCTGGCGGCGACCTACTCTTCCATCGCTTGAGCGATAGTACCATCGGCGCTGTCTGGTTTCACGTCCGAGTTCGGGATGGGATCGGGTGGGTCACAGACGCTATGGCCACCAAGCAATGAAGCCGGTGTGCCCAGAACGGGTCCCTTGTGGGGACCCGTGAACAGGGGGTTTCGATCGATGCCCGTGCAGGCTGTGTGTAATCATCACGCTTCGAACAAGCGCTCTGGAAGTTATCCAGGGCTGTTGTTGATGGTGGAACTCTCAAGCGCGAATAGGACAATTAGGACCGGTTAGCTCCATGCGTTACCGCACTTCCACATCCGGCCTATCAAGGTCGTGGTCTCCGACCGTCCTAAGAAATCTTATCTCGAGGGAGGCTTCCCGCTTAGATGCTTTCAGCGGTTATCCCGTCCATACATAGCTACCCAGCTGCGCTCTTGGCAGAACGACTGGTACACCAGAGGTATGTTCAACCCGGTCCTCTCGTACTAGGGTCAACTCCTCTCAAATTTCGACGCCCACGGCAGATAGGGACCAAACTGTCTCGCGACGTTCTGAACCCAGCTCACGTACCACTTTAATTGGCGAACAGCCAAACCCTTGGGACCTGCTCCAGCCCCAGGATGTGATGAGCCGACATCGAGGTGCCAAACAACCCCGTCGATATGAGCTCTTGGGGGTTATCAGCCTGTTATCCCCGGCGTACCTTTTATCCGTTGAGCGATGGCCCTTCCACGAGGGACCACCGGATCACTATGACCGACTTTCGTCTCTGCTCGACTTGTCAGTCTCGCAGTCAGGCTGGCTTATGCCATTGCACTCTAACAGCCGGTTTCCAACCGGCCTGAGCCAACCTTCGCGCGCCTCCGTTACTCTTTAGGAGGCGACCGCCCCAGTCAAACTACCCGCCACAGAGGGTCCCAGCACCGGATAACGGTGCGTGGTTAGACAGTAGAGAACAACAGGGTGGTATTTCACATTGTGGCTCCACCACGGCTGGCGCCATGGCTTCAAAGCCTCCCACCTATTCTACACAGTTGTTCTCCACTGCCACTCTGAAGCTGCAGTAAAGGTGCACGGGGTCTTTCCGTCTAACCGCGGGTACTCCGCATCTTCACGGAGAATTCAATTTCGCTGAGCATGTCCTGGAGACAGTGGGGAAGTCGTTACGCCATTCGTGCAGGTCGGAACTTACCCGACAAGGAATTTCGCTACCTTAGGACCGTTATAGTTACGGCCGCCGTTTACCTGGGCTTCATTTCGGAGCTTGCACCCCTCCACTTAACCTTCAGGCACCGGGCAGGCGTCAGGCCCTATACGTCGTCTTGAAGCCGACTTAGCAGAGCCCTGTGTTTTTGCTAAACAGTCGCTACCCCCTGGCCTGTGCCCCCTCATAAAGCTTGCGCTCTGTGAGGGCCTCCTTCTTCCGAAGGTACGGAGGCAATTTGCCGAGTTCCTTCAGGACACTTCTCTCAAGCGCCTTGGTATACTCTACCTGACCACCTGTGTCGGTTTCGGGTACGGTCTATACGGTGGGGCTATTTCCCGGGACAACTTCGAAGCATGCTCAATCCAATAAGAGCATACAACACACGTCATCCGTCACACACCACCAGGCCCACGAATATTAACGTGGTTCCCATCGACTACCCCCTTCGGGCTCGTCTTAGGGGCCGGCTCACCCTGCGCGGATTAGCCTTGCGCAGGAACCCTTGGTCTTTCGGCGAGAGGGCATCTCACCCTCTTTATCGCTACTCATGTCTGCATTCGCACTTCCGATACCTCCACAGACCATTACCAGTCTGCTTCACAGGCGTACGGAACGCTCCGCTACCGCGTACTCGTAAACGAGCACACCCTAAGCTTCGGTGCGTGTCTTGAGCCCCGTTACATCTTCGCCGCAGGAACCCTTATTTAGACCAGTGAGCTGTTACGCTTTCTTTAAAGGATGGCTGCTTCTAAGCCAACCTCCTGGTTGTTTTGGGATTCCCACATGCTTTCCCACTTAGACACGACTTGGGGACCTTAGCTGTAGGTCAGGGCTGTTTCCCTTTTGACGACGGACCTTAGCACCCGCCGTCTGTCTCCCGGATATCACTCCTAGGTATTCGGAGTTTGGTTAGAGTTGGTAGATCTCGCGACCCCCGCATCCATCCAGTGCTCTACCCCCTAGGGTGTCCATCCGAGGCACTACCTCAATAGTTTTCGCGGAGAACCAGCTATTTCCCGGCTTGATTGGCCTTTCACCCCTAAACACAACTCATCCGGTAACTTTTCAACGTTAATCGGTTCGGACCTCCAGTGCGTGTTACCGCACCTTCATCCTGGTCATGCCTAGATCGCCGGGTTTCGGGTCTAATCCATCAAACTCAGTCGCCCTATTCAGACTCGCTTTCGCTGCGCCTACACCTAACGGCTTAAGCTT